>JAGVFL010000026.1 GCA_020057645.1 Candidatus Omnitrophota bacterium | reverse complement strand
TGGATTAAAAGAAAAAAGAATATTTTCTCAAAAAAATCTTACGAGCGCATGGGTTAAGATATGAAAAATTTACTTGAGTATAAAAGTTTGATTTATGAATTAGCTGCGAGGGATCTGAAGATACGTTACAGAAAGCCTTTTTAGGATTTTTCTGGATGCTGATAATGCCTTTTTCCACGGCCTTTATTTATAAGATATTATTTTCGGACTTCATGCACGTGACGAGCGGGAAATACCCGTTTTTTATACATTTAATAACCGCGCTTCTGCCTTGGGGGTATTTTGCAACAGCGGTCCATGGGTCCAGCGGATGCATATTGAGCAGCAGGAACATAATAAACCAGATATCTTTCCCGAAGTATCTGATACCCGTTTCAACCGTATTCGCCAATCTTATAAATTTTCTTCCTACGATGATAATTTTATTGGGATTTATCGCGGCGTTTAATGTCAAGATCAGCTTATTGATAGTTTTATTGCCCGCTGTGATAGCGATCCACACGTGTTTAATCATAGGGCTGTCGCTTTTAGTTTCCGGCCTGCAGGTTATCTATAGAGATACGGAGTATATTTTGCAGGTTATAATCATGGTATTATTTTTTCTGACTCCCGGGGTTTACACTTTAGAAGAGGTGATAGCTAAAAGTCCGCCTTTTATTGCGAAGGCCTACATGCTTAACCCTTTAGTGGGGATGACGAATTTATATAGAATTGTTTTAATAGGGGATTATTTAAAAGACATGCCGGGAGAGATTAATTTTTTAAATACGGCTGCTGTTCCGGTTTTATTTTCAATAGGCGCGTTATTCGCGGGGTATTTTATATTTAAAAAATACGAAAACAGGTTTTCGGATTACCTGAACGTGTGAGTTTTTAAACCATGGAAATAATCAGATTAAATAACGTAGGAAGAAAATTTCATAAAACTGTCAATACGGATAAATCGCAGGATCGTAAAGCTATTCTGAACAGCCCGGGCAGTTTTTGGGCTTTAAGGAATATCTACATGAGCGTAAATAAGGGGGAGATAATAGGCATAGTGGGCAGGAACGGCTCCGGGAAATCAACACTTTTAAATATAATCGCAGGCGGAATGCCTGTCAGCGAAGGCGAGATTACGGCGCAGGGCAAGGTTTCAGCTCTCTTGACATTAGGGGCAGGGTTCCAGGACGAATTTACCGGAAAAGAAAACATCTATCTGAACGCCAGCCTGTTAGGTATGAAGAGAGATGATATAAAGAATATTTTCGCGGATATCGTAGAGTTTTCAGAATTAGGAGATTTTATAAATGCGCCGATAGGAAGCTATTCTTCCGGCATGAAAATGCGGTTAGGGTTCAGCGTGGCGATACATAAGGATTTTGACGTCCTGGTGACAGACGAAATAATGGCCGTGGGGGATATAGCATTTCAAAAAAAATGTTTTGAAAAGATAGCGGATTTCAAGAGGCAAGGGAAGTCCATGATAATAGCTACGCAGGACATAAACGTGGCAGAGAGGTTTTGCGACAGGTTATTTTTATTGGAAGATGGCCATGTAATCGCCGAAGGCAAATCTATAGAGGTGGTTGAGCGGTATCAGATGTTATTGGCTAAGAAAAAGATATTATCCGAAGGCGCGCGCTCAGCCATGGTAACTGAAACTAAACGCTGGGCCACGGATATGGATGAATGGGGTAGGAGAGAAGGGACGAAAGAAATTATTATCAAGGATTTTATTGTATTCGATAAATCAAAGGAGAAAGTAAGCAAAGTGAAATCCGGCGAGGCGATAAGCATCAGAGTTAATTTTACCGTTTGCGAAGAAATAGATAATTTTCATTTCGGGGTAGCCATATTCAGAGAAGACGGCGTATATTGTTATGGGCCCAATACCCAATTTGATGGACTGGCTATACAAAAGATGCATAAAGGCGACGGATATTTTGAATTGAAATGCGCGGAATTATTACTCATGCCCGGGGTTTATTACATGTCTGCCGCGATTTGGGATAAGAACGAGACGCTTGCTTATGATTATCATAGGTGTAATTACAAACTAGAGGTCACCGGAGAGGCTGTTTCAGGACAACTGTTATATTTAGCTCACAAGTGGTATGGGTTTCATTTTCTGCCTTCTCTTAACGGAACTCATATGCCGAATCTGGATTGTCTGGTGGATAAATGGGGCAGCCAGGTAAACAGCGCTTCAGTAGCTTTTGAATCATTAAGGTTTTTAAATAATTACGGCTCAAAGGACAGCATCTTTTTAATGGGCAGAGAATTTAAAATAAAGGCGGATTTTAAAATAGATGCTTCTTTGCAATCCGCTGTTAAAAATTTTGTATTATGGATAGGCATATACCGTTCAGACGGCATTTATTGCCACGGCAGCATAAAGAAGGTTGCGTCCTGCGGCGCTAACTCAGAGATATTGATTTATCCTAAACTAAAATTGCTTCCCGGAGGATACAAGGTTTCAATGGGTATATGGGATACGAATGCCAATTCATTTCTGGCGTATTCTCACGGAGCGCATTCGTTCAATATGATTTCAGAAAAGAGAGATCATGGCACAGTTTACTTAGAGCATCACTGGAATTGGCATATTCCAAAAGGAGGATAACATAATGTCTAAAAGAGAGCCATTTGTCAGCATAGTTATAGCGAATTTTAACGGCAAAAATCTTTTAAAAAAATGCCTGGACGCCCTATCTAAAACAGATTATCCCTCGAAAAAAATCGAGATAATAGTTGTAGATAACGGTTCGCGGGATGATTCAGTGAAATTCATAAAGAGGTATTATAAAAATGTTAAAGTCCTGCTGAATAACATAAATAATTATTGCGCGGCATGCAACCTGGGCATGCTGAAATCAGAAGGGGATTGGGTAGTTTTATTAAATAATGATGTGGAGGTCAAGAAGGACTGGCTTAGAAAGCTGGTAAATACGGCATTGCGCGATAACCGAATCGGCGGAATTGCCGGCACTCTGTTAAACTATGACGGTACTATACAGAATGCAGGGCTTAGCATGCTGTCTGATTTTTACTGGGACGAGAGAGGCTCCGGAAAAAAAGTCACGAAATATAACTATATAACTGAATTAGACGCTATTTCCGGCGCCTGCGCAATGTACAGAAAAGAGGCGTTAAAACAGGCAGGGTTTTTGGATGAAGATTTTGTTATGTTCGGCGAAGATGTAGATATTTCCATGAGGCTCAAGAAAAAAGGATGGAAGCTGATTCACGCGCCTTCAAGCAAGGCCTATCATAAGAAACACGGCAGCTGCAGCGAATCTTTTGCCCGCGAATCAATAGAAAAAAACAGGCTGCTGCTGGTAGCAAAACATTATCCTGAAAGGCTGGCAGGCGCATTGATAGGAAATAAATATTTTATCGCTAAAAAAGCAGGTGAGAAAAGCGGAAGATTTTTTAATATATTGCCGGATATTTTTGTGAAATTAGTGAAAGAGCACGGTCAGTTGGCGGCGGACAAGATTACCAGGGATGTTTTTACAGAACTGGAAAAGATATTGAATTATGAAAGTAAAAAATTAGAGGAAGAGATTAAAAATCTTCTGGGAGATTTAATTGGTACCAGAAAAGATAGGGATGAGATCTATAAAGACAGAGAGCACTATAAAAAGCAGGGAATTGAATATGAAAAATATATAAAAGAAAAAGAAGGTGCCATTATAAATAAAAGCCGTCAAGCGGAAGAATTATCCCAAAAACTGAATTCTGTAAATCTGGATCTGAAGCGTCATCAGGATGAGGTTAACGCTATTACGAATAAGTTAAAAAAGAGCATGGATTATGGGGCCATGAAAGATAATGCCATACAAGAAAAGACGCGGATCATTGAAGATAATAACCGCCGTATCCAGGATCTTTCCAAACAGCTTGAATCCATGAATAATGAGCTGCAGCATCATAGAGGAGAGATTGTTAGGATAGCGGATATATTAAAAGAAAAAGATCTCCACATAGAAGGCAAAAATCAGCATATAGGAAAATTATTAGAAAACCTGGATTCTATACGCAATGAACTTTTTGCCCGCAAAGAGGAGATTTCTTGTCTGTCAGATAAACTAAAAGAAAGCAGTCGTCAGATAGAAGATAAAAATCAGCACATAGAAAAATTATTAGCAAATCTTTCTTCGGTGCATGGTAAGGTTCAGGAGTATAGGGAAGAAGTCTCCAACCTCTCCAATAAGCTGAAAACAAGCTTAGATGATGGCCTTCGTAAAGACGGCGTCATCATGGAGCAAGATAGCGCTATCGCGGAG
>JAGVFL010000099.1 GCA_020057645.1 Candidatus Omnitrophota bacterium | reverse complement strand
TCAGCAATCCTTATCGCCTCCAGAAGATCCTCAGGCAGGGATTTTATTCCTGCCTTTTCTTTTTCCTCTTCGCTCATATGGTAGATATTATCATTTGCGGGTTCAGCTAATTTATACTTTTTATTTATACCTTCTAACCCTGCCGCAAGCATTACAGAGAATGCGAGGTAAGGGTTGCAACTCGGGTCAGGCGAGCGGTATTCAATGCGAGTTGCTTTCTCTTTGCCAGGCTTATACATCGGAATCCTTACAAGCGCGGAACGGTTCATCTGCGCCCAGCATATATAAACAGGCGCTTCATAGCCTGGCACGAGCCTCTTATACGAATTCACCCATTGGCTTGTAATCGCGGTAATCTCAGGCGCGTGCTTTAAAATGCCCGCTGTATAGGCTTTCCCTATGCCGGATAAATGATACTTTTCACCTTTTTCAAAAAATGCGTTCTTATCTCCCTTGAATAACGACTGGTGCACGTGCATGCCAGAACCGTTTATCCCGAAAATCGGCTTTGGCATAAATGTAGCGTAAACTCCGTGCTGACGGGCAATCTCTTTAACAACAAGCCTGTAAGTCATTACATTATCAGCCATGGTAAGAGCATCGGTGTAGCGTAAATCAATTTCATGCTGGCTTGCTGCAACTTCATGATGGCTATATTCAACCGCGATGCCTAATGCCTGTAGAGTAAATATTGTATCGCGCCTCAGGTCCTGCGCCACGTCAAGAGGCACCAGATCAAAATAACCGCCGTTATCCAGAGGTTCAGGCTTTTTTGAATTTGCAAAATAAAAATATTCCAGTTCCGGGCCTACGTTATAAGTAAAACCCAGCTCTTTTGCTCTGGCTAAATTGCGCTTTAAGACAAACCTTGGGTCTCCTTCAAAGGCCTTGCCGCTCGGCTCATATATATCGCAAAACATCCTTGCAACGTTGTAGTCCTCGCCCGAACGCCACGGGAGTATTGAAAAGGTCTCAGGGTCAGGCCTTGCAATCATATCTGATTCTTCTATGCGAGCGAATCCTTCTATTGAGGAGCCGTCAAACCCCATTCCTTCCTCTAATGCCCCTTCCAGTTCATCTGGCGTAATAGCAAAACCTTTTAAAAAACCAAGTACGTCTGTAAACCATAACCGTATAAATTTAACATTTTTTTCTTTTACCACTTTCAAAATATCCTTATTTGTCATCTTAGCCATACTGCCTCCTTTTATATTCTGCGGTTACTGTTGTTTGAATCCCGTCGCGCGTATTGAAAATACCCCTTATATATGCCCACCTGGGCTTACAGGCCTTTACAAAATCCTCTAAGATCTTATTTGTAACATGTTCATGGAATATACCTATATTTCTATAAAAAAGTGTATATATTTTGAAAGACTTTAATTCCACACAAAATTTTACAGGTTTATATTGAATAGTGACATTTGCGAAATCAGGCAACCCTGTCTTTGGACACACGCATGTGAATTCAGGATTTTCCAGAGTTATTGTATAGTCTTTATCAGGATACTGATTTTTCCAGACCTCTATATTAGGTGTTTTTAATTTTTTTATATTTTTTTGCAGGCCTTCGTAATTAGATCTCATTTTATCTCATGGGCAACAATGATCGCCTCGGCAACTTCTTTCATAGGCTTTCTGCGGTCCATACTATATTTTTGAATCCTCCTAAAGGCATCTTCTTCCGTAAGAGCATCCTCGGTCATTAAAATCCCTTTTGCCCTCTCCACTACTTTTCTAGTCTCAAGCTCTTCCTGTATGACCTTTGTCTTTACCATCAGCTCTGTATTTTCTATCGCGATGGCTGCCTGATTTGCTACGCTTGTCAGCACATTTATTTCCATAGGCGTAAATTTATGAGGTGTAGCCGTATAGCAGTTCAATACGCCTATTGCTCTATTTTTCACAATTAACGGCACGCACAATAAAGACACTAGGCCTTCTTTTATGGCAATGTCCTTATTCTTATACTCCGGTTCTTTTGTAACGTCCAATATAACTATCGGCTTATTCCCAAACACTGCCTTCCACGCAACGCCCTCGCCTTTAGCCAGTGGTTTTTTATTTATATATTCCGAGCTTATGCTCTGCGTAGCCCTTATATTCAGGTTCTGTTTCTTTTCGTCCATGAGCATCAACGAACAAATCCTGGAATTCATGACCTCCGCGGTTACGGTTACTATAAGTTTTAATATATCCTCGAGATACAAATCGCTTGAGATAGCTTTGCTGATTTTAGAAAAGGCCTCGATAGTATCGCTGGATTTGGATGTTTTTTTAATTTTCTTCGCCATAGTAATTTGTAGGGGAGGGTTTTAAACCCTCCCCTACGTTCATTCATATTGCTACTATTGCTAACCCCGCTTCGTCTGCAAGCTTTAATGTCTCTTCATTATCTATTATCAATGTCTTCTTTGCCTCTATCGCGAGGCAGCTCGCCTTTACTTCTTGGAGTAACTTTATCGTATCAGGCCCTATCACAGGCACGTCGAACCGCATGTCCTGCCTGGGCTTTGTTACTTTTATAACAACAATGCCTTCCTTGCCGTATTTGGCAGCTCTTCTGATTGCCTCGTCAGTGCCTTCGATTGACTCAACTGCCAGGACTACCATATCTTTCACCGCTATAGATTGCCCTAAATCCAAACCTGCTATTACTTTTGCTATCCGCCTTCCAAATTCTATATCCTTTAATTGCCTTTTGTCAGGCAATGCCTTGGTTAAAACGCCTCTTTCCGGAAGATACTCTGAGAGAAATGTTATGGAGCTTAAAACCTTTATCCCCGAAAGGCGCAGAAGCCTCGCGACAGCTCCTATGATGGAGTCTGTTTTTTTATTCTTCAGCCCCCCCAGAAGAAACTGCATCCTTTTATCTATCTTTACATCGTTATCAAAAAGCAGTTTATGTTTCACCTGGCCTGCCATTACAACGGATCGAATATTTTCTTCCCTGAGAATTTTGAGTAATCTCTCAAGTTCTCCTACGCCAAGCCAGTATATTTTATTTACAAATTTCTCAAGCTCTTTTGATGTCTCTTCGTTTATACCTATCGCGACTATCTCAACGCCTTTTTTTCTTGCGCTCTGGGCGAATATAATAGGAAATCTTCCATTACCCGCTATGAGCCCAATCTTACCGATCATCTTCTCCGCTCATAAGTTGACACTCTGACAATGTTAGAGTGTCAACTTATCTGGTTTTATTTGCTGCCTCTACAAATCCCTCTTTCTGAGCCTTTAAGAAAATCCAGGAGATATTCTACTTCTTCAACAAGCTCTATTTCTTTTTTAACTTTTTTTATGCTGTTTTTTAAAGCGAGCCCTGAATGAAATAAAATCTTAAATGCCTTTTTTAATTCCCGCTGAGCTTTCTGAGGCATGCCAGCGCGTCTAACGCCCACCAGGTTCAACCCATATACCCTCGCAGGATTTCCGTCGCAAGTAGAAAAAGGAGGGATATCCTGCACAACCTTTGAACAGCCTCCTATTATCGCTATCTTTCCAACTCTTGTAAACTGGTGCATTCCTGCAAACCCTCCTAGCACAACTTTGTCTTCCAGTGTAACGTGTCCTGCAAGAGTTCCTGCATTTGCAATGACACAGTTATTTCCAACCCTGCAGTTGTGCGCAACGTGCGAATATGCCATAAAAAGATTTCCGTCGCCTATAGAAGTGCTGGTCCCTTCTTCTGTGCCAGGATTCATTGTAACATATTCTCTTATAATGTTATTTTTGCCTATCTTGAGAAATGTTTTTTTGCCTTTATATTTAAGGTCCTGCGGCGCGCTTCCTATAACAGCGCCTGTAAATATGCGGTTCCCTTCCCCTATAGTAGTGTGCCCTTCTACTGTGGCGCGGCCGCCTATAACATTGCCCCTCGCTATCTCTGTATGAGGGCCTATAATAGCATAAGGGCCGACTTCTATATCGTCGGCCAGCTTTGCCTTTTTGTCTACAATCGCCGTGGGATGGATCTTCATGGATTATGCGTCTACAAGAGCAAACATGAGGTCTGCCTCACTGACAATCGCGCCGTCCACAAGCGCCCTTGTGTGCACTTGTCCTGTCTTTGATCTAAGTTTCACAACTTCTACTTCCAGGCGCAGCTGGTCGCCCGGGACCACTGTCTTTCTAAACTTCACATTATCCAAGCTTATGAAATACGCGTATTTACCCATATTCTCTTTTTTATTCAGCAGCAATACTCCTGCCGTCTGCGCCATTGCCTCTACAATCAAAACCCCGGGCATGACAGGCCTGCCGGGAAAATGTCCTGTAAAAAACTGCTCATTTATTGTAACATTTTTTATGCCGACCGCTTTTTTATCAGGCTCTATCTCGATTATTTTATCCACTAACAGAAACGGATACCTGTGCGGGAGTATTTTTTGTATATCTATGGCATCCAGGGCGTTTCCGCTTGCTTCAACATAAACTGCCTTTATGCCGCCTGCGTGAAGTTTTTCTCTCTGGTTATTTATTTTTTCAACCAAATTAACGTTCAGAGGATGGCCGCTGCGCATCGCGACAATATGGCCTCTTATGCTATAACCGAGAAGATACAAATCTCCCAGAAGATCTAGTATCTTATGCCTGGCAAATTCATCGTCAAACCTGAGTTTATTATCTATAACTCCGCCCTCTCCCACCACAATGGTATTGTCGTAATTAGCGCCTTTCCCCAGGCCTTTTTTCCTCAGCTCATTTACCTCTTTCTCCAGGCAGAAAGTCCTGGCGCTTGCAATCTCTTTTGTAAACGTGTTTTCATCTACCGTAAACGATAGGTATTGGGCTTTTAAAAGATGGTGTTCATAATTCAGCGTATAAGACACCCTGAAATTGTCGTCAGGTAAAACCATTATCATGGCCCCATCCTGCTCAGCCCACAGAGGAGACCTTATCTGATACACCTTCTTGGGAATACCCTGGTCTTCAATGCCGACCTTTTTCAATATATCTATGAAACCCATGGCGCTTCCGTCAAGGCCCGGGAGTTCAGGCCCGTCTATTTCTATGATAAGGTTATCTATGCCAAGAGCCCACAACGCTGCCATAAGATGCTCTACCGTGTGCACCTCTACTCCGTTTATGCCTATCGAGGTGCGGCGAGGGCTTTTTTCCTGGCAGATTATGTTGTTTATATCAGCCTTTACCATTGGAGAATCTTTTATATCAACCCTTATGAAATTTACACCTATATTAGTCGGGGCGGGCTTAAACTTAAGATGAACGGCCGCCCCTGTATGAAGGCCTACGCCGCTTAATTCAATTGACTTTTTTATTGTCCTCTGCTCCATCTCTCTCCTTATGGCACACTAAAGTGCGCCCTACAGCTGCTGTTAGGGACAGAACAGTGTTCTGTCCCTACCTCATTATTTTTTTTCTGCGGATTTTAATTTCTCGATCTCTTCTTCTAATTGTTTTACCTTTTTAAATAAACCCGGAAGGTTCTGGGTAAGCGCGTGAATTCTCTTAGCCAGAATATGCGGTTTGGCAGGATATCCTGAAACGCAGGTATTTGGAGGTATAGACTTTGTCACGCCTGCCTGTGCCGCCACTACGACATTATCGCCTATAGAGATATGGCCTATAACGCCTGATTGGCCCGCAATCGTAACATTCTTGCCTATATTCGCGCTGCCTGATATACCGCTTTGCGCGACTATTATAGAATTTTCTCCTATTGATACGTTATGGGCGATCTGGACAAGGTTATCTATTTTAGTGCCCTTTTTTATAATGGTTTTATCAAAACGCGCCCTGTCAATAGTAACATTGGCTCCTATCTCCACATCGTCCTCTATTATCACTGTCCCTATCTGCGGAATTCTATGATGCACGCCTTGCACCGTGGAGAACCCGAAACCGTCGCTGCCTATAACAGTCCCGCCGTGGATAACTACCTTGTTTCCTACCGTCACTCTTTCTCTTATTATTACATACGGATAGATAACGCAATCTTTTCCTATTTTAGTATGATGGCCTACATAAACTCCGGCGTATAAAATCGTATTATCTTTTATCTCAACATTGTCTTCCAGCACAACATATGGCTCTATCGCGACATTTTTCCCTATCCTTACCCCATCTCCTATAATAGCTGTGGGATGAATGCCTTTATGTATCCTGACTTCATTCGGCGCCAGAAGAGACACCATCTTCGCAAATGCCAAAGATGGGTCCTCGGTCCGTATAATCGCCTTAGGCGCTGCCTTAACTTCCCTGGATGTTATAATAGCTGATGCCCTTGTGTGGCCCATTAGAGGCAGATATCTTGAATTAGCGATAAAAGTGATATCCCCTTCTTTCGCCTCTTTTATGCCGCATATGCCTGTCACAACAATGTTCTCATCGCCTACTATTTCACCGTCTATGATACTGGCTATCTCTTTTAAGGTCTTCTGCATATCGTAACGCCCCTTTGTCTCATTTGCCCGGTGCGGTTTTGTATTTATCGTTTAATATTTTTATAACTTCGTTCGTGAGTTCCATTCCGGAATCGCCGTATAAAAGCACCCTGTCATTTACAATGATAGAATACCCGTTCTTTTCTCCATATTCTTTTATGACATCGCTCATCTCTTTAAGGATGTCCTTTACCATATTATCTCTCTCTTTTGTGAGGTCTGTCTTTGCCTCCTGGTCGAAATCCTGAAGAGATTTTATTTTCGATTCTATGTCTGTCTCTTTCTTCTCGCGCGCATTCTTATTCATGAGTTCCAGCTCTCCCCTCATCTTTCTTATATCTTGCACGAGCTTTTCTCTCTCCTGCTGTTTCATGTCGCCTTTTGCTTCCAGCTCTTTGTCGAAATCCTTTGTCTTCTGGTATTCGTCAAACGACTTGGAAAGGTCAATATAGCCGATCTTGCCCTGCGATTCACTGAAAGCAGGAGCTGATATGGAGAATAAAAATGTACCTATTAAAATTGCTGTTAAAATTTTCCTCATTTTATACCTCTATTTTCGTCGTTCGTGGTTCGTTACGATTCACGAAAAACGAGCGACGAATGACGAATCAAAACCCCCTGCTCATGCTGAAATGGATCCTTCCGGTATCGCCCTGATCATTGCTCGGATTAACAGGAAAACCATAATCTAATTTAACAGGCCCTATAGGGGTTTTGATCCTAACGCCTGTGCCCACGCCTACTTTAATGCCGCCTGCAGATGTCCCGCCCTTTGGCTTACTGTCAGGCACGTGCCACACATTTCCGGCATCCACGAAGAAAGCACCCTTAAGATTTTCTATTATTGAAAATGTCAATTCCGCATTTGCAACAGCCAATGTCCCGCCGCCTATCGCGTCTCCGGATTGATCTTTCGGGCCGATATCGCGTTCTTTAAATCCTCTGATTGTGTATGTGCCGCCTGCGAAAAATCTTTCATAGACAGGCACTGCCCCGTTGTTGCCTCCATAAGTGCTGACCACTCCATCTCTCAATTTCAATTCCAATAGAAAAGGCCCTATTTCGGAATAATGGCTCATTGAATTGAAAAATTTGGCAAAATCCTTGTCGCCTCCAAACGGCCCGCCTGCCACTTCAATAGACCCTACCAGGATAGCCCCTTTTACAGGATTGAATCTGTTATCTGTGGTATCTTTGGTAAGCTGGAACATCGCGCTGGATATTGTATTCTTCCCTTCTTCATATTTTAATGCCTGGGAAACGTTGCTATCCAGGTCAGATATGTCCACAGTCTCTATTTTGTAAGTAAAATCCCCCCTTAAAACTTCGTTAAATTCTTTGCCAAACCTTATATCTCCGCCGCTTCTTTTCTCATCATAGGCATAACCTGTAGAGCCGCTTTTATTGCGTTCTGAGGCATATAAATCAAATCCGAAAGAAAGAGGCTGGTTAAATATCCATGGCTCTGTCCAGCTCAGTAAATAATTCTTGCGGGTGGAGCCAAACTCGCCTCTAAGCTTAAGATTCTGCCCATCTCCCGTAAATGTAGGGAAATTCAACATATCAAAATTTTTCTGCTCTACCTCCACAAAACCTATAAGTTTATCTATCGAGCTGAACCCGCCTCCAAAACTGAACTCGCCTGTCTTTGTCTCTTTTACGTCTACTACCATGTCTCTTTTATCAGGCTCAGCCGTCTCTTCCGTATCAAATGTTATGTCCTCAAAATATCCTAAGTTATAGAGCCGCTCTTTGCTTCTTTTTAACTTGGCCCCGTCATAACGTTCTCCCGGCTTTATCCTTAATTCCCTGCGTATAACAACATCCTTTGTCTTGGTGTTTCCGCGTATATTAATTTTATTTACGTACGCTACTTCTCCTTCTGCTAGGGTATACGTGATATCAACCCTGTCCGTCTCCACATTTAAAAGCGTATCAGGCCTGACCCTGGCCATTATATACCCTTTATCAAAATAATGTTCCTGGATACCCCCCACGTCACCGTGCAGCCCTTCTTCCGTGAATGTATCGCCGGGCTTCATTTTTAAAAGCGCTTTCAATTCTTCTTCAGAAAAAACAACATTGCCCGCAACTTTTATATTCCCTGTTACGTATTTCCTGCCCTCTTCTATGCGCACAACAAGCTCAATCCATTTTCTTCTGGCCTTTTCACGGAAAATAAGCTCATACGCCGGCTTTACATCCAGATAACCCGCCTGTTTATAAAAATTCTTGATACGCTCTATGTCATCTTCCAGCACCTCTTTTTTATAAACCCCTGAACGGAAAAATCCGGCTGTTTTTGATTTTATGATCTTTAGCATGCGCTTATCGCTGAATGCGGTATTGCCTATTATGTCCAACTTTTTTACAACCGCCTTTGCGCCTTCGTCTATCGTGAATATAGCTTTAGAAAAAGTATTATTTTCATCGACTTCTATTTTATAAACTACGCCCACCCATGGATAGCCTTTTTTCTCGTACAAATCTTTTATGCTATCCGCATCTTTTTTAAGCTTTCTTTCATCCGCAAATTCATTTAGTTTTGACTCCACAACGCTTTCCAGTCTCCTGGAATCAAAAACTTTATTTCCGATAAAAATCACTTTGGTAAGAGGCGCTTTTTCGGTAACGGTAAATATAACGCCCACTTCATCCTGAACGTCTTCCACGGACACGCTTACGTCGCTGAAAAACCCCAAAAGATACAGCCTTTTTATATCCTCATCCACCACCTTCTGGGAGAACATATCGCCTTTTTTTGTTTTCAATTTTGACAGGATAGTAGCGCCTGAAACAGTCTTATTATTCTTTACGTCAACGTATTTTATCAGCTTCTGGCCGGGTTCTCCCTCAGCAATTGCGGGAAGACGGCTGACGATACAGGTAGATAGGAAACCGAAAGCTAATATTATGGCTATTTTTAATTTAAATTTTTTCATTTAGTCTTTGTAAGGACAGGACAATGTCCTGTCCTTAGTTATTTAATACATCAATATATCATATATACAAATATCTGTCAAATTAAACTCGCGTTGGGCTCCCGAAGCGAGAGCGGTCAAAATGCCTCCTCGCTTGTCCGGCCTTCTTCATTTAAAGAAAGATTATCAAACTTTGCATAGTCCTTGATAAACGCAAGTTTTACAGAACCCACCGGGCCGTTGCGCTGTTTTGCTATGATCACGTCCGCAATGCCTTTATTTTCCTCCGTAGGATTATAATATTCCTCTCTTAAAAGAAGCCCTACTAAATCAGCGTCTTGCTCTATGGCTCCGGATTCCCGCAAATCAGAAAGCTGGGGCCTGCGGTCCTGGCGATTTTCCACTGCCCTTGAAAGCTGGCTAACCGCTATGACCGGGACATTCAACTCCCTCGCAAGGGCCTTTAACGAGCGCGATATCTCCGATATCTCCTGCTGCCTATTTTCAGAACCCGGCATGCCCTGCATCAACTGCAGATAGTCAACAACTATGAGTTGTATATTGTGCTGGGATTTTAATCTTCTCGCTTTTGCCCTAAGCTCCAGGACAGAAAGCCCTGCCGTATCATCTATGTAAATAGGGGCTTCCGAAAGCTTTCCCGCGGCATTTGTAAGTTTTGGCCAATCTGACTGTGATAAAAAGCCTGTCCTGACATTGTGGGCGTTCACCCTCGCGTGAGAGCACAGCATCCTCTGCACGAGCTGTTCTTTTGACATCTCCAGGCTGAATATAATAAGAGGTATCTTTTCCACCACGCCCACATGTTCTGCTATGGAACTTACGAGAGCGCTTTTCCCCATTGACGGGCGGCCTGCAAAAATTATCAGGTCCGACGGATGCAGCCCTGCGGTCAGGCTGTCCAAATCAATAAATCCGGTAGGGATACCCGTGACATGCGCTTTTTTCTGATAAAGCTGGTCTATGGTCTCTATGCTTTTTTTTATTATCTCTTTAAGCGGTACAAAACTTGACTCTATTTTGTTGGAAGAGATGTCAAATATTATACGCTCAGCCTTATCCAAAATCTTTTCCACTTCGCCGTGCGCGTCATAACTTTCAGAGATTATATTGGTAGCGGCTGAGATAAGGTTTCTCAGTATGCCTTTTTCTTTTACAATGGCGGCGTAGTGAATTATGTTGGCTGCCGTGGGCACAACCGTGGTGAGATTGGTAATATAGGTAGACCCGCCCACTTTATCCAGGTCTCCTGTCTTTTTTAACTCTTCTATCAGCGTGACCATATCGACCGCTTTGCTTTCGCTGTACAATTTTATCACGCTCTCAAAAATTCTGCGGTTTGAGTCGTTATAGAAACTGGCGCTGTCCAGCATTTCTATGGCGTAGCCGATAGCTGTTTCTTCTATCAGCATAGAGCCCAGAACAGCCATTTCCGCTTCCAGATTCTGCGGCGGCATCTTCTCTAAATTTAAATCAAGCTTGTCCATATATTCGTCGTTCGTCGTTCGTGGTTCGTGGCTCGTCATTCGTAACGAACTACGACGAATCACGATTCACGAGCGACGAACGACTATCGTTTCACCACCCACACCTTCACCTCGGCAGTTACTTCCGGGTGAAGTTTTACAGATATGTTATAAACGCCTATTTTTCTTATAGGTTCTTCAAGCATTATTTTCCGCTTTTCTACCGTTAACTCTTCCAGTTCAAAGGCCCGGCTGATATCCTGGCTTGTAACGCTGCCGAAAAGTTTATCGTCTTCTCCTGCCTCAACCGGTATGGTGCAGGAAAAGGCCGATATCTTTTCCTTTAAAGCCTCGGCCTCTTTTTTCTCTTTTGCGGCTGCGAGTATTTTCTTCTTCCTTATATCCTCTACGATTTTCAGATTGGAACCGACGGCTAACCGCGCCAGGTTCTTTGGGAATAAAAAATTCCTGGCAAAACCGTCTTTTACATCCACTACATCCCCCATTGCCCCGACACTCTTTACATCTTCTATAAGTATTACCTTCATAGCTCTCCTTATTTCGTCGTTCGTCTTTCGTGGCTCGTCGTTCGTGGTTCGCAACGAACTACGACGAATCACGATTCACGAACGACGAGCGACGAAGTTACTCTCCTACGTATGGCAATAGTGCCATATACCTTGCTCTTTTTACGGCAGTTGCTATTTTACGCTGGTGTTTTGCGCAATTGCCGGTGAGCCTGTTGGGCATTATTTTGCCTTTTTCAGTAATAAACCTCTTCATCCTCATAACATCTTTGTAATCTATGGCCTCTGTTTTATCCAGGCAGAACCTGCACGATTTTTTCCTGAAAAATTTTTCTTTTGAATCAAATTTTTTCGTTTTCGTTTTTGGTCTTTTTGTCTTGTCATCCGGTCGTCTTGGCATTTTCTCCCCCCTTGCTTTCTGTGTTCGTCGTTCGTCGCTCGTGGTTCGTCGTTCGATTACGATTCACGAATCACGAACGACGAGCGACGAAGTTAGAACGGCGTTTCTTCTTCCGGCTTTACATTGTCTACCGGCGCTTCTTCTGTGAGTGTTTCTTTGTGGGATTCGGGCATCTCTTCCGAGCCTGAGCCCTGTTTTCCCGGGGCCCCTAAAAATTGGACCCTGTCAGCCACTATATCCAGGGTGCTGCGTTTCTGGCCATCCTGTTCCCATGCGCGGTACTGCAGCCTTCCTTCTACAAATACAGGCCTGCCTTTGGTCAGGTATTGACTGCAGCTTTCGGCCTGCTTGCCGAATACTACCACCCTCACAAAACATACCTCGTCCTTTTTATCCCCGTGCTGCGTCACGAATGTTCTATTCACAGCCAGGCCAAAAGTAGCAACCGGCGCGCCGCTCGGCACATAACGAAGTTCCGGATCCCTTGTAAGATTTCCGATCATAAATAT
>JAGVFL010000043.1 GCA_020057645.1 Candidatus Omnitrophota bacterium | reverse complement strand
GCATATAAACAGGTCTATGTCGTGCAGTTTGGAATACTCCTTGCCCGTAAAACCGGTTGTCAGGCCTATATCCAGGAAAGCCGTCTCCGGATACACTCTTTTCTTAGAAGAGAAAATATTGCTCAGCTTCTCTATGCGCTGGTCCATGAATTTAAGCATGCCGATGTCGCCTGTAATGTCGGCGGATTGCAGCAAGACTTTAAATATAGTTGTTTTACCGGACTGCGCCGGGCCTATTATGCCTATCTTCATAATATCATTTCCAGTTTATGCTGTTCTGAGGCGGGCTATGACTTCGAATATTTCGCCTTCTTTAGATTTTTTATCCTCTATTTTTATCTTAATCTTAACTGCCTTTGGCAGGCCAATACCTAAGGCTTGATCAGTATTCCAGGCATCTGTCCATACGGCTCCGTCAAAATATGAAAATTCCAGTTCTGAAACGTTTTCGCTTAATACGTCGCTATGGTCATAGGTTGTAAAATCATAATCCGGATCAACGTCATCATTGCGCATGAGAAACCTTCCGGCTCCATCCAGCCAGAATTCTAGCTCGCCGAGTTCGAACGCGCCTGATTCCGTAGAAACAAAAGAAATAAAACTGACCTTATTTTTATCTCCCGTAAACTTGCAAAGGGGGTTAGAGTTAATCACCGCCTGGCTTATCTCCGTGCTGATCCTGTAGATAGCGTTTCTCGCGTTCTGATAACGCTCGCTTCTTGTTTCTCCTTTTTGCCAGGATTTTGAAGCGCTCCTGAAAATAGTAAAAGTAGAGACTACTATCATCGCCAGTATGGCAAGCGCAATAAGAACCTCTACCAGCGTAAACCCTCTGCCCTCTGCCCTCCTCTGCCCTCTGCCTCTATTTAGTGACATAGATAATAAAATCTTTGGATCTCGTGGTATTGCGTTCAGGCCAGCTGATAGTCACAACAACCTTTCTCATATCGTAGCTTGATTCCACTCCTTCAAGCGAAACATCGTCTATCTTTATAGCCCATTCAAAATCTCCGTCTTTTCCTGAAAGAGGTATTTTCGGAGGAAGCTCTGTTATTGCGTCAAATCCCGCAAGTTTCACGTCTTCTATCTTATTCTGGGCCAGGAAAGACGCCTTTGTCATCATGCCTGCGCGCTGCGATGCCCTCAAGCCTATAGGAAATATCTGCAGCACCCCCACTAAACCAACAGCCAATACAGCTATCGCGATAATAAGTTCTAAAAGTGAAAATCCATTTTTCCGCATTGTATTAAGGTTACACTTTTGACAATGTCAGTTTTGTCGCCTTCGGCTCTTCGCAGCAGTCTATTCTATAAGTTTTGCCAGCGAAAATAACGGCATAAACATTGAAACTACGATAAATCCTACTATAATGCCCATAAAAACTATAAGAAGCGGCTCAAGAAGAGAGGTAAGGCCGCTTACCGCCACGTCTACCTCGTCTTCATAATTATCCGCGATCTGTATCAGCATCTTGGCCAAATCCCCTGTCTCCTCGCCTATAGAAACCATCTTTGTGACAAGCGGAGGAAAGGCCTTGCTCGCCTCCATAGGCCCTGACACGCTTTCTCCTTCTTTTATGCTATCCCGCACCTGCATGACCGCCCTGGCAATAAATTCATTGCCTATCGTGTCTCTTACTGTCTGAAGCGCGGCAAGTATCGGAACGCCGCTTGAAAGCAGCGTCCCAAGGGTCCTTGAAAATCTCGCAACCGCGATCTGCTGTATTAAATTTCCCACAATAGGCGTGCGCAATTTTATCTTATCAATTACAAATCTTCTATTGGGATTTTTTATGATTGCTTTGTATATCGCTATCAGAGCCACGGGCAAAAGGGGTATAAGGAACCATAAGCGCCTCGTGATCTCGCTTATGACAATTAATATCTTGGTAGGCACCGGCAGGCTGCCTCCCACCTCCGAAAACATGCTTGTAAAAGTAGGAATGACAAACACCATCAACATGATAAGTATGAGCACCGCTACTATCATGACAAACATGGGATACATGAGCGCTGATTTTACCCTATCCTTCAGCTTCTGCGTCTTATCCAGAAACTCAGACAAGCGCTTTAGTATATCCTCCAGCATGCCTCCGAGTTCTCCTGCCTTTATCATGTTTATGTAAAAATTCGGGAACACTCCGGGAAAACGAGTCAGGGCCTCTGAAAAGTTGGAACCGCTTTCCACTTCATCGGCTATTGATTTTATAGCGCCTTTTAAAGCCCCCCCGGCCTCCAGCTGATCCTGCAGTGTCCTGAGGGCTTTTACAAGAGGCAGGCCTGCCGCTATAAGCGTGGCAAGCTGTCTAGTAAATAAGACGAGAGATTTTGTGCTTGGTTTTTTCTTGAGGTTTATTATCGCGGAAAATTTCGAAAAGTCCATCGCTCATCTTTTTACAACAGTGTCATTGATCTCTATGCTCATTCCTTCCTTCAGATCTTTTATGTTAGCCGCGGCAATCCTGTCGCGCGCCTGTATGATTTCTACTGAGCCGAGCAATGTCTCTCCCCTGTAAACATTAAAATTATTTCCTATATTAATCCCATCCTGTTTGCCAAGGTCTATGACTACAAAATTATGCTCTTTGTTAATAGTAACAATCCTGCCTTTCAATCCGGCTGTTGTTTCGCCTGCACGCTCCAAAGAAGGAGATGTCAGCTTGGCTACTTTCTGGGCGCGGATAGGAGGCAAATCCACTTCTTCAGGGCTATGATAAGCCTCCGCCCTTGTTTCCCCGGATCCCGCCGTATTTTCCTGAAGCGCAACCTTGAATTTATTTATTTCCCGGTCTTTATATTCTATATCGCTTTCAAGCCTGGCGAGCCTTGCATTCATGTTTTCTTTTTCAGCCAGAAGGCTGTTATATTCTTTTGCTATCCCTTCAAATTTTGATATCTTGGATTTAAGCGCGTTATTCTCCGTTGCGATCTTTTCAGACATCGCTTTATCTTCTTTGCCGGCATATTTTTCCCTTAAAAGGTCTCCGCTTAAAATCTGCGCAACCTGTTCGGAATTATTCAATTTCTGGTCAATCGCGTTCTTCTCTTCCTGCAACTTGGCCAGCATTACATCCTTATCCATGCTTTCAACTTTTAATCTGGATATCTCCTGATCTTTCGGGTCCATATCGTTTTTCAATCTCTCTATCTCTACCTCTAAGCCAACCTTCTGCTTGAGAAGGCCTGCGACGAACATATCCGATTCCATTTCCTTCAATCTCTTCTCAAGAAATGCCTTTCCTTTTTTAACGCTCGCGAGCTCCCTCTTCACAGAATCCCTTTCGCCGGCCACTGTCTCGCGTTCTGACTTCAGGATAGAATGGCTCGCCTCCAGGGCATTAAACCTTTCTTCTATGGCCTGCAGTTTCAACTTTGATTCTGTCTTTTCCTTGGTTGCCAGGGCAAGTTCTACGCTCAGCTTATCCATGGTAGTCTTGAATAATTCCTCCAAATTCGTATATTCATTATAGAGCTTTTCCTTTGAAAGAAAAAACCAAGCCGTGCTGAAACTGCTTAACACCACCAATCCTATCAATATCCATAGTATTGACCGCAGTGTTTTATCCATAGTTTTGTCTCCTTAATGAGTCCGCCATCATTTCATTGGCGGACGAATTATTATACCACAAATTTTTCTTTGAATAAATACTAATAATTGTTTTGGCGTAAAAACCATGCTATTAAAATCCTCAAAGATCATATAAACGCTCGGTACCAAAAATAGCGTCAGTACCGTAGAAGATGTCAGCCCGCCGATAACGGTTATTGCCAGAGGAGACCAGAGATTTGCGGATTCACTCCTGTCAAATGCCATCGGAACCAGCCCGAGTATTGTAGTGGCTGTTGTCATAAAAATAGGCCTGAACCTGTCTTCGCCTGCTATTATAGCCGAATGCAGTATCTCCTGATATTTATCCGTTCTTTTGCCGTTTTTTGTCGTTCTTAAAAAATTAATGCGGTCTACTAAAATGATGGCGTTATTTACAACTATCCCGGCCAGCATTATAACGCCTATAATAACACCTCTTGATATAGGCTTATGGGATATATAAAGGGCTGAAACTACGCCTACTATCGCAAGCGGCACTGAAAAAAGTATTACAAAAGGCTGGGTAAATGATTCAAACAAGGCCGCCAGCACCATAAAAACCAATAATAACGTTATCCATAAAACGCCCGGCATCTGAACATACGGGGACTTCAGCAAAAAAGGGAACGCTGATAATTCTTTTTCATTTTTAATGTTCCTTTCGTAATCCCCGCCCACTCTCCAGTAATAATCTTTAGGAAATTCCATGTCTCCCAGGCTCGCCTTTACCTTTTCCACTGCCTTCTGTAGAGAACCTTTTGAAACCATCGCGGTTATGTGCACAACCCTTGTTTTATTTTTTCTTATAATCTCGCTCATGCCTATATCAGGCACAAAATCCGCTATCTGTTCCAAAAGTATCGATTCTCCTTCAGGAGTATATATACTGAGCCTCCTTACGTCATCCAGCTTTTCCCTGTATCTTTTTTCTAATCTAGTAACGGTTTCTATTTCTCTCGCTTCAGTATGAAAAAGCGTGGCCCTCAGCCCTCTTATCTCTCCGTGCAAAGTCTCTGCCGCTTCCTGGGTCGTAAACCCAAATGAACCTGCCTGCTGTTTATTTATTTTAACAAGCCACTCCGGCCTGCCGCTTATCCTGGACATCCTGATGTCCTGAAGGCCGTCTATACTGCCGAGCCTTGTAGCCATTGAAATAGCTGTCTCTTTTAATACCTTGTAATCATACCCGTATAAATCCAGGGTCAGCTCCTTTAAACCGCTTTCTTCCAATTCCGAAAAATATATAAACCCTCCTTTATAACGCCTGGCAACCGCGTCGCCTTCCGTCCGTATCGCGTCCATTACTTCTTTTGTAGTAGTAGCCCTGTCTTTTATGGGCACTAATTTGACGTAAATTTTTGAAGACCAGGGCTCGATCCTGGACGTGAATGTCTTTATCTCTTTTATATTGGCCAGCCTGTCTTCAAGTTCTTTAGCCATTTTGTCGGTTACGTCCAACTTAGCGCCTGGTTCAAGTTCAGCGAAAATCGTAAAGCGGCCTTCTTCTGCCTCTACCATGAATTCTTTATCTATCTTCATTCCAAAGAATGCCGCAACGCCCAATGCCAAAAATGCAAAAGCGATCAATACATACCTGAACCTGATAGCCGTGACCAGGCCTTTTCTATACAAGCCTTTTATTTTAAGGGCTATGCTATTATTTGACATCTTCTGTTCTTTTTTTTCTATCGGCTTACGTGCCATCTGGCTCAGTAAAGTAGGCACCAGGGTCATAGCCACGAATAAACTTGTCAATAGAGAATACGTAACCGTAAAAGCAAGCCCGCTCCACAGCATCCTTGTTTCTTTATTCACAAATACAAACGGAAGAAATACTATTGCGGTAGTTATGGTAGACGCGATTATCGCCAGCCCCATTTCCGAAGCGCCTTCTATGACCGCGTTTTTATCCTTATCCCTCCAGCCCGGTAAAGGCAAAAGCCTGGATCTCTTTTTATCCACATTATCAAGCACTACTATTGAATTATCCACAAGCATGCCTATGCCGAGCGCGAGGCCGCTCAATGTCATAACGTTCAAAGAAAGCCTTTGAAAATACATGAGGATAAACGTAAACATGACTGAGATCGGGATAGTGACAGCTATTATAAAAGTCGGCCTCAGATCCCTCAGCGTCAACAAAAGTATCAATATTGAGAGAAACGCGCCGCTTATAAGAGAGTTCTTTACCGCGTCTATCGCGTCATTTATTACATCCGCCTGATTAAGCGTTGTCTTTATATAGATATTCTTATCTATTATATTTTTAATCTGATTGAGCTCCTTTTTTATTCCGCCGACTACTTTTATAGTATTAGCCGTGGATTCCTTCTGGATATATATTGAAACTACAGGCTCTATATCAGTCCTGGCATAACTTACAGGTTCCATGAACGAATCTTTTACGGTCGCGACATCCTTAAGTTTAATCACAGAACCCTGCGGAGTAACGCTCACGCCTATATTTTCTATATCCTTGACGCTCTCAAAAGTCCCTAAAGCCCTTATCAGATATTTATTCTTTTCTCTCGGAAGATCGCCTAAAAGAAGGCTGAAATTATTCGCGCCCAATGAACTCACTACGTAATCTATCGGCACGTGATGCGCCTGAAGCCTCGCCTGATCTATCTCAACAAGGATCTTCCTTTCCCTCCCTCCGTACACATCTACATTTGCCACGCCTTCTACCCTTAAGATCCTCTCCTTAAGCTGTTCGTCAACAACCCTTCTCAATGTTTCTACTGTGTGGGCCTTGCTTGTAATCGCGAGTATCATTACGGGGGTGTCGGATTCCTTGTATTGGGCCAATATTGGTTTTTCAATTTCCTTGGGAAGTTTGTCTTTTATCTTGGAAAATTTTTCTCTTGTTTCCAGCGCTGCAAAATCCATATTAATGCCCGGCTCAAATTCAAGCCATATCCTGGATTCTCCTGCCTTTGACGTGGAATAGATATTTTCAAGATGGGTAACCGTAGACACGGCTTCTTCTATCGGCTTGGTGACCATGCTCTCGACTTCCTGGGGAGGCATGCCGCCCCTTACTGCCACTATGATACTTATATCTCCGTAGGAAATATTGGGTTTCAATTCAACAGGAAGCCTTGTAAGAGAAACAACGCCTACAATAACAATGCCTATAAAAAGCATGGTTATGCTTACCGGCTTATTGACTGAATAACTTGAAAGGCTCATTTCAATTCATACCATCTTCCCGGCCCGAGCGGGCCTTCTGCTTTTAAAAATCCTTTATCCATGAGATATCTCAAATCCCGCGCCGCAGTAGGTATCGATATCTTGAATAAATCCGAATATTCTTTTCTTGTGATTCTCCCTGTCTTTTTTATATGCTCTAATAACCGGCTCTGCCTTTTGGTAAGATACGGGCCTCTTGGCTTTTCCTCTTCTGTAGGGGAGGGTTTCAAACCCTCCCCTACTTCGTTTTGCGCTGGTTTCAAACCCTCCCCTACAAAAAGTTTTTCCAGGGCCTTTGAAGGCATTACAATTATATCTTTTGTTTTAACAGGTTCAGGCGCAGGCTGGGCCTCAATAGGTACAGTTTGAGGCCTTCTTCTCTCTATCCACTCCGCGGCTGTAACATAAAGCGCGGGTATTACAAAAAGTGTCAGAAAAGTGCAGACAGTAAGGCCTCCCATTACAGTTATTGCCATGGGGGCCTGAAGTTCAGAACCCTCTCCAAGGCCAAGCGCTAACGGAAGAAGCCCTAAAACCGTAGTAAATGAAGTCATCATTATAGGCCTTAATCTGTTTGACCCGGCCTGGACTACAGCTGTTACAAGATCTTTACCTTCAATTCTGAGATTGTTTATTTTATCTATCAAAACAATCCCGTTATCTACTACGACTCCGCCTAGCGTGATTACGCCCAATATAACAATAACGCTGATAGGCGTGTGCGTTAAAAATAGAACCCACGTAACGCCTATTAAAGATAACGGCAGGGTAAACATGATAATAAAAGGCTGCCAGAATGATTCAAATTCGCTGGCCATAACCATATACACGAGAAGCACTGAAAGTATCAAAGCGAACATCAAACTTAAAAACGATTCTTTCATTTCCTGATTTTCTCCGGCGAGCTCGATTGTAAAATCCTTTTCAACCTGTTTCGCCGCCTGTTTCTTGATATCAGCGTATCTGGCCATTGTGGAATCTATTGTCTTATTGACGTCATCTATTACCTTATCAAGAGGCCTGCCTGTAACATTCGCAGTCATTAATATCACTCTTTGCTGATCAAGCCTTTTTATCTCGCTTGGGCCGACTCCGTGAGAAATATAAGCGACCTCTGAAAGCGGGACTTCTATTCCTAAAGGCGAATGGATTAATATATTCCTGATGCTGGAAAGTCTTTTTCTATCTTCAGCCCTGAGTCTTACTTTTATATTTATTTCTCTCCCTTCTTCTTTAAACTTTGTGGCTGTAACTCCTTTAACGGCAATATGAGCTGCCTGAGATATTGAGCCTACCGAGAGATTGTATAAAGCGGCTTTATCTTTGATAATATTCACCTTTGTAGATCGGAAGAGCGTCGTGTAGGGAAAGAGT
>JAGVFL010000005.1 GCA_020057645.1 Candidatus Omnitrophota bacterium | reverse complement strand
GGATGATAAGAATTACAAAAAATCTTTAATAGCGTATGTTCAGGATTATCTAAAGGAAGAAGTCTTCAACGAAGGCCTTGTGCGGAATAT
This sequence comes from Candidatus Omnitrophota bacterium, assembly GCA_020057645.1. GTDB lineage: Bacteria > Omnitrophota > Gorgyraeia > Gorgyraeales > Gorgyraeaceae > UBA10183. Next base: position 2,725 of record JAGVFL010000005.1, on the reverse strand, counting down.
CCCTGCGTTTTCAAGATTTTTTGACGCAATAGGGTATTCTCACGGCGAATTGACAAATTATTCAAATATTGCCAGGGACTGCGGGGTAGACGCGAAAACTGTAAGGGAGTATTATCAGATACTGGTGGATACGTTATTGGCGATAAGGATAGATCCTTTTAAAAAAAGGCAGAGCCGTAATGTTATTATAAGCGCTCCGAAATATTATTTGTTCGATGTTGGAGTCAGCGGGATATTGACTAAGCGGCATTTAGAGGATATTAAGGGAGAAGAATTTGGAAAAGCATTCGAGCATTTAATCCTTATGGAGATAAACGCCTACCGTTCTTACAGCGAGTCAGATTTTGATATTAATTTTTGGAGGACAAAATCAGGGCTGGAGGTGGATTTTGTGCTTGGAAAGGGAGAGGTGGCTATAGAAGTAAAAGGTTCGAGCAGGGTTGACAGCAGGGATTTGAAATCATTAAAGGCATTTATTGAGGGATATTCTCCGAAAAAAGCTGTGCTTGTGTGCAATGAGAAAGAAAAAAGGGTTAGCGGTAAAATACAGATTATGCCTTGGAGAGATTTCTTGTCTGAACTATGGGCAGGCAATGTGTTATGAGGGGTGCCGGATATGTCTGATAGAATGTTTATAGATTGAAATACTCTTCCCTCTGATAGTCCATTTTCGCGACATGCCCAATAGACCCCATACCACAAGGGTACGGGGCAGGCGCATTCCGCCAGTGCCTATTGACTTTTAAGTCAGAAGTGGGTAAATTTATATATAAGGAATTATAGGAATTAAAAGAAGATACCGATGAAACTGTTACAAAATGTAACGGTTTAAAAATGCCGGCTGCTGATGGCAAGATGCGCGTTACAGATATGGCTGATATAGAGCTTGATTTATATATATCATTGTGATATACTTTAATTGGAGGTGAGATATATGTCTGTAACTATGGATAAGGAATTGCTGATAAGAGTGCCTTCTCCTTTATATGCGAAGGTTAAAAGGTTGTGCAAAAATGAATATAAGTCGGTCTCAGGATTGGTTAGAGAATTGCTTTTAGAGGAAGTAGAAGAATCTCTAAAAGAAGAGGATTTGAAGATAATAGTGAAAGAACGCAAAAATTTCTATAAAGGCAAAGGCATTAACTGGAGAAAAGTAAAACGTGGATAATTTCCAGTATCGTATAGGCGATTACAGGGTGATTTATGAAATAGATAAAATAGCTAAAAAAGTAGGCATCTTTTTAATTTCCACAAGGTCTGAAGCATACAGGAAGTTTTAATGAGAGCATAGGAGGCAAAATGGCGATGAGAACTTTTGGCTGGGTGCCGGATAGGTCTGATAGGATGTTTATAGATTGAAATACTCTTTCCTGAAATTTCTATTTATCCTTCCATTTTTATTATTTCCAATCAAAAGTTTCGCGATCCAGGTAGATATTCAAGATATAAGCGATGACAAATATTTCCAAGCTGTTCACAAAGAACTTGCCGGAGCGAAGGATTCTATTTATATGGCGATGTATGCGATATCTATGGAATTAGATAAGACCGAAAGCGAAGCATATAAGCTGGTTCAGGATATAGTAGACGCGCATACTAGAGGCGTAAAAGTAGAGGTCTATTTAGATAGGAGTAAACCCTATAATGAAGACAAGAACGATTCCGCCTTTTTAGCGCTTTATAAACAAGGCGTGCCTGTTAAATTTATTACGCCCGGTAAAAGGGTTCATGATAAATTAATAGTCATTGATAAAAATATTGTAATATCAGGGAGCCCTAACTGGTCATATTCAGCATTCAGGTTAAATAGCGAAAATGCGGATTTAATAATATCCAAAGAGTATGCCAAGGAAAAATTAAAGAATATCCTCAAGTTAAGGCCTTTTGTGGATAAGAGATCTATAGATGAAGCGCAGATTGTAATGATAAAATGCCCCGCCCTGTTCTTAAAAGATAAATCTTTAGGCCCAAGAATGGTTACAAGGCGCGATGACAGGGTATTTGATTTATACCTTTTCTTATTAAAAGAGTCTGGCGCGGATTATGAAAAAATAGCGGAAGAACTTAAAATTCTTTATCAGGGCAGAGTCGGCTATAGAAAGCAGATAATCAATATCCTTAAAAGATTACAAGGTTATGGCCTGGCGAATGTAACATTTAACTATGGCGGAGATTTTAAAATAGAGCTTAATACTGATACCAAAGGCCACGGGTATTTTAATATCCCGCTTGCGTACTGGGAATATGGCTGGTCAAGGAAATTAAGCCAGAACGCGAAGTTCGCGTATCTTATCAATATCTATAAAGAAGCGCTTAGTAAAGATAGCCCATGGTGGGCTTTGAGCCTTCACTTATTGGCTCATGATTTTTATGTGCATCATACAACTATTTCGACCGGCATGAGAGAGCTTGAAAAATACGGTGTCCTGGAGATAAAAAGAGGTAGAAGTGCTAAAGGCGCTGGTTATGGGGATAGAGATGCGAATAAGTATCTTCTGGGCATACTTTATTCAGAAAAAGACATGGAGAAAAAATGGCGCGGCCTGGAAGAGCGTTATGGAAAGGACTTAGTAGCCAAGGCAAGAGAGTTTAGCTTTATGATAGATAGGGGCTATAATCCCAAAGCAGTAGAAAACCTCATAAGGATTATCCAACAATATGGCGAGAAAAATGTAGCCCATGCAGTCAAAAAAGTCTCCTCCATGCGTCCGGATAATCCTTTAAG
>JAGVFL010000165.1 GCA_020057645.1 Candidatus Omnitrophota bacterium | reverse complement strand
TTGTTCCTTCGTGAAGAGTAAATTGTAAAAGATAATCCTCTTTCGGCCCGCTTCTCGCATCTATTTTTTCGGCTACGATAATTCCCGTTTTTGCGAAATTCTCATCTCTATCCTTGGCAAATAAAAATACAAAAAAGACGAGAAATATACCGCCTAGCGATCCGGCAGTATAAAACATGACCCTTTTCTTTGCGGCAAAAAATATTGAAAAAATCAAAAGCAGGATTACTGCTAGATAAAAAAACGAGCATGTTACCGAGAGCTCATTCAGAGTCATCCTGTCGTAGAAAAAAAGTATGGCGTTAAGGACAAAACCTCTTTCGGTCATATTTATTTTATCAACTGTCATAGATCTCGCAAGTTTTAGATTAAACCGCGTATCCCTGTCACGCGGATCCAGTCTCAGCGCCCTTTCATAATTTAAAATGGCCTTGCCTATTTTCTTTAATTTAAAGTAGCTGTTCCCTAAATTATAAAACACCTCCGGGCTGACTTCATCCATTCCAATGAGCTCTTCATAAATAGAAATTGCTTTCTCGTAATCCTCGCTTTCATAACTTGAGTTGCCTTTTTTATACAGCTCTTCCGGGGTATCGGCCGCCATAGAGATCCCGATGAATATAAAAAATATTAAAAAATAAAGCGCGAAAATCTTTTTCATATATGTCTTTCCAGGGCGTTTATAATTTCTTCCGCTTGTTTCAGGGTGCGGGCCATATCATCGCTTGCAAACCCTGCGGACGCGAACCTCGCCATATCGCAATCGTCGAATAACGTTTTTACTTTACCGATAACCTCTTTATCGACTTCTATGTCTTTCAACCTTTCTTCCAGCGAATCTTTAGTAATAGACGCGTGAGGTATGTTTAATTTGTCGGCTATATATTCTATTACCGCCTTATAAATCTCTGAATAAAATTCTTTTACCATGTTTTTATTCATTATTTTCTTGGCGCCTTTAAGCCTTTTCGAAGCAGCCCCTTTCGCGCGCAAGGCCCTGGCATACCTTATATCAGTCCTCAGCCTGTTTCTGTATAATTCGTATAAATACAGCGCCGCCAGTATGAAAAGCGGAAATATGTTTATTAATAAGAATATTTTATTTTTATATAAAAAATCATTTTTAGGCCTGAATTGCGCCGGGAAAATTTTTATGTACGCTATGTCTTTTTTTAGAAGCCTGACTTCTTCCTTAAAGGGGGACAGCGTAAAGGCAGTTTTCTCGACAGGTTCTTCTTTTGATTTTGTAACGTTTATAGCTACGGCATGTAATCTCTTCTGCGCGTAATCTTTCAGGACAGGATCAAAATAAGAGTATTCTATGGGGCCTAACGTGAAACCCCCTTCTTTCTTCGGGATAAGCATCTTTTCAAATATCTTTTCGCCTTGGACCACGTAATTATCTTTTGAGATATTCTCGGAACTTCCTGATTCGTAAAATTTAATATCCTGAATCTCGGGCACGATAGGAGAAGCTATTGTCTTGATGTTGCCTTTTCCTTTTATCTTTATTTTTAGGCTTATGGGCTGATTTTCTTCTACTGTATCCTTGTCAACGTTTAGAGAGACGTCAAAATCCCCCACGTCTCCCTTGAAATTTACGGGCTTATTCTGTTCCGGCAAGGGCATAATCTCTACTTTTATAGGATCTGTCCCGAGGATTACCTGTTTGCCTCTTTTAAACATGCTGAACGGGCCTTGATCAAACGCGTCAAAAGGATTATTTGAAAAACCTCTATCTATGCCTTCTACGGTTGCCTCTAATTTCGCAGGGCCTATGGTAAATTCCCCGGAACCAATGGCAAATAAAGCGGTTTTAATTTCCGTTACAAGATACCTTGTTCCGTTTATAACCTTATAATACTTTTTCTGGGGAGGCATGTCCTCTGTCCAAAAACCCGTAGTAGAGGGGGGGTTATACACCGGATTGTCGAATAAATTAACTGCCTGGTAAACCGCAAAGGTAAGCGTTATTTGTTCATTCACATACGCCCTGAGTTTATCTACGTATGCTTCTATAAAAAGCTCTTTCCCGCGTTCGGGCTGAACGCTAGCCTGTTCTTTTGATTCAGAAGACAATGGCATCTGAGAAGCCTGGGTTTGCGGCTGCTGAGCGCTTCTCGGCAGCACCTTTATATTTATAGGCCCTGCTGAATAAGTTTTGCCTTTATAATCAATGCTGAAAGGCCCAAGGCTATACTCGCCCGCGTTATTGGGCACCAATATATAAGTAAAGGTTACTGAGCTTGAAACCTGGCCGTTTATAATAGATAGGTTCTGCGACCTTCCGGAAGAGTACGCGGTAAACCCTTTCAGTTCAGGTATATCAGGCTTGGGGATATTGGACGCATTGCCGGATACGGTTATGGTAAGAGTTACCTGCTCGTCTAACGTAACTTCCTGCCTGTCCGCATCAGCAGATATTGTTATGTCCTCCGCATGGCAAACCGTGGCGATTGACAAAAATAATAAAAAAATGCTGATATGTTTCATAATTCAAATGTTACACTCTGACATTGTCAAAGTGTAACATTACCAGTCTTTGTCTACTCTGTATCGACCTTCTGCGGGCTGATTTTTTAATTCCTTTTGGATATCTTTTTCGTCATCTTTAAACGCATCCAGGAGCCTCACAGCGTCCTCTTTCGACATCTCTTTTTCGTCGTTCGTCGTTCGTGATTCGTGATTCGATGTTTCTTCAGCCTTTTTTTCTTTTCCTTCTTCTAGCAGCTGTTCTTCCTTTTTGTCCTCTTTAGCGGTTCCTTTTTTCTCTTCCT
>JAGVFL010000088.1 GCA_020057645.1 Candidatus Omnitrophota bacterium | reverse complement strand
TCTACGCTATTTAATTCATTCAGAACTTTTCTGAGAAGCCATATCCTCTGAAGTTCTTTTGCATCTACAAGCAGGTCCTCTTTTCTGGTATTGGACCTCTTGATGTCTATGGCAGGATAAATCCTTCTCTGAAAAAGGGTCCTGTCCATCTGCAGTTCCATATTGCCCGTGCCTTTGAATTCTTCAAAAATAACTTCATCCATCCTGCTGCCTGTATCCACGAGGGCTGTTGCTATGATAGTAAGGCTCCCTCCTTCTTCTATATTCCTCGCAGCTCCAAAAAACCTTTTTGGCTTATGAAGCGCGTTTGAATCCACGCCTCCTGAAAGTATCTTGCCTGAATGGGGCACTACGGTATTATATGCCCTGGCCAGCCGAGTGATACTGTCCAAAAGTATGACCACGTCTTTTTTGTGCTCCACCAGCCTCTTTGCTTTTTCAAGCACCATCTCCGCTACCTGAACGTGTCTTTCAGCCGGCTCGTCAAAGGTAGAACTGATAACCTCTCCTTTTACAGACCTCTGCATGTCAGTGACTTCTTCAGGCCGCTCATCTATCAATAACACCATGATAATAGTATCCGGAAAATTGGTTGCGATGCTATTGGCTATCTTTTGCATTATTATGGTTTTGCCGCTGTAAGGAGGCGCGACTATCATCCCTCTCTGGCCTTTCCCTACGGGAGTCAACAAATCCATTATGCGCATAGATGTGTCTACTGTTTTCGTCTCCAATTTATACCTTACGTTAGGGTATATCGGAGTGAGGTTATCGAAAAGTACCTTGTCCTTTGCCGCCTCCGGGCTTTCAAAATTAACAGCCTCTACCTTTAATAACGCGAAATATCTTTCGCCTTCCTTGGGAGGCCGTATCTGCCCGCTTACCGTATCGCCTGTTCTCAACTCAAATTTCCTGATCTGCGAAGGCGATATATATATATCGTCAGGGCACGGCAGATAGTTATAGTTCGGCGAGCGGAGAAACCCAAATCCGTCAGGCAGTATCTCCAGCACCCCTTCCCCGAATATAAGCCCGTCTTTTTCTGTCTGGGCCTGGAGGACCTTGAATATCATGTCCTGTTTTCTCAACCCGCTCACTCCGTTTATGTTCATGTCATGCGCGAGTTTATTCAACTCCGTTATCTTCATCGATTTCAATTTTTCAATATCCAGTTTTTCTTTCACGTCCATATTAGACTCCTCGTTTTTTCCAGATCTCCTTGACCCGGGTTAATGTTTTTGTTTTAGATCCGCTATTATCTATGATAAAATCCGCGAATGCCAGTTTTTTATTAAAAGGCATTTGCATCCTTATTCTCTTCAGGGTTTCTTCGGCAGAAAGACCTCTCGCCTCTCTTGCCCTCTTAACCTGCTCTTCTTTCTCATTAGCCACCAATATTATCTTATCCACCTCCTTATACAAACCTGATTCTATTAAAAGCGGCGCGTCTACAATCACGACCTTTTCTTTTTTTGATTTTATAATCCTCTTTATCTCTTTTATAATTTCGGAATGAGTAATGTTATTCAAAAGCTTGAGTTTTGATTTATCCTTAAAAACAACCCGGCTCAGTTTTTTTCTGTCTACGCGCCCGGACTTACCTAATATATCTTTGCCGAAATGCCCGACTATTTTTTTATAACAATTTCCCCGGGGCTTGATGAGCGAATGATAAACCTTATCTGCGTCAATTGCATAAGCACCGAGCCGGCCGAACATTTTCGCGACTGTCGTCTTCCCGCTCCCAAAACTTCCCGTGATACCGATAACCATGCTTAAATCTCTTTCATCTCAAGCCAATTTTTCCCATATTGCACGCTTACCTTTATGGGAACCGATAGTTTTACGGCGCCTTCCATTTCTTCTTTTACGAGTTCTTTCATTTTATCCAGCTCGCCTTTCGGCACTTCAAAAACAAGTTCATCGTGCACCTGTAAAGTCATAAGCGATTTAAAATTCTTTTTTTTCATCGACCTGTAAATATTAATCATTGCGATCTTTATCAGGTCAGCTGCCGAACCCTGGACAGGCGTATTTATGGCGATCCTCTCTGCCTGCTGCTGCTCCCTCATCCCGCCTGTTGTTATTTCAGGGATGTATCTCCGCCTGTTAAAAAGGGTTGTCACGTACCCCGCGCTTCTGGCCTCCTCGATTTTATCTTCCATGTAAACTCTTACGGCCGGGTATCTTTCGAAATACGAATCTATAAATTGCTGAGCGCTAGCCGGATCTATGTTGAGGCTTTTGCTTAATCCAAAAGCGCTGATGCCGTATATTATGCCAAAGTTCACTGTCTTGGCATTCGCCCTCATTTTCGGCGTTACCTCGCTTTCGTTCACTCCAAAAATTAAAGAAGCGGTATGGGTATGCACGTCTCTATTATTTTCAAACGCGGATACGAGTTCAGGGTCTTTCGAGAGATGCGCCAGTATCCTGAGCTCTATCTGGGAATAATCAGCTGCCATTATAAAATTATTGCCTTCTCCTACGAACGCCTTTCTTATCTTCCTGCCTTCCTCTGTCTTTATCGGGATATTTTGAAGATTCGGATTGGATGACGAAAGCCTTCCCGTAGCGGTAACTGCCTGGTTAAAAGAGGTGTGAAGCCTCCCTGTTTTTTTATTGATCAGCTCAGGCAGGGCATCCACGTAAGTGGATTTCAGCTTGGATAATTCCCTGTACCTTAATAGCTCTTTCGGCAGCGGGTGCAAAGAAGAAAGTCTCTCAAGAACCTCTACGTCCGTAGAGGCGCCTGTCTTTGTCTTTTTTACAACAGGCAGCCC
>JAGVFL010000054.1 GCA_020057645.1 Candidatus Omnitrophota bacterium | reverse complement strand
TGAAGCGGCCCTGGGATTTAAGCCATTCGATTACCGGTTTTCTCTCTTTAGGCTTATAAGTGAAACGCCATACGCCGTTTTCTACTTCTATCAAAGGCCATACGCCTGTCTCAACCGCCAGCTTTGATATCTCTACGGATTTTTCCTGCGGGAATCTCCATCCTCTGTGGCAGGTAGCGATTACATTTAAAAATGCCGGGCCGTCCGCGTTAAATGCCTTTTCCGCTTTTGTGACAAGGTCGTTCCAGTTAGACGCGGAAGCCTGAGCTACATAAGGGATATTATGAGCCGCTACTATAGAGGTAAGGTCTTTTTTAAACTGGTGCTTGCCATGGCTCTCTTTTCCATGAGGCGCAGTAGTAGTTGACGCGCCTTTTGGAGTAGCGCCTGACCGTTGAATTCCAGTATTATGAACAACGATGCCATCGGCAATAAAATTATGTTCTCCTTCTACTCTTAAATCCAAAGTCGGCTCTTTGCCAATTAATTTTATACTTATCACTCCTTCATAATCAAAACTATTTTCTAATTTTTTCAGAGTAACCACTTCATCGCCAATTCTGATTTGTTCTAACGTTTCCCAGATAAAAATTTTATTTTTGATTTGGCAAAGCGTTCCACTTGTTTTTTCACTTTGATCTCTTAGAACAACCAAAAATGGATGGTTAGAAGTAGCTTTTATGGAATGATGCAAGGTATTGAGTTCATAAACATCTTTAACGCCGTTGTCAAAAACACCTGTGCATTCCTTTATGGCCAATTGATGCGTTTTTTGGTCAAATGCATATACCTTATCGCCTCTTCTAACTTCTGTTATTTTTTTGAGGCCGGCTTCTGTCATAACCATAGAAGAAGCGCTCAAACAATTCATGTAGGCCTCGTTATTGTAGCAGACGTAAACCAATTTATGGCCCCTTTCGAGTGCCCCTGAAAGAGACTGCAGGCCTATGTCATAGGTCCCGCCGTCTCCGCCGAACGCGACAAATTTTATCTCTTTTGTGATCTTGCCTTTTTTCTTAAGGGCCTTGTAAGCTGTTTCCACTCCGCTCATGGTGGCAGCTGAGTTTTCAAACGCATTATGTATAAAAGGTATTTTCCAGGCAGTGTAAGGATATATTGTAGTAGCTACTTCAAGGCATCCTGTGGCACAGCTTGCCACAACGGGGTCCTTTGTACCCATTAAAACCTGGCGCACCACTATTGAGGCGCCGCATCCCGCGCAAAGCCTGTGCCCGCCTGAAAGCCGCTCCGGTATCTTCGCAAGTTCTTTTATATTAGCCATGATTTTAACCACCTCAACCGCGTAGGACGCCTACGGCGACCTACGCGGTTTCTTTATTCCCTTGAACCTAGATAATTTATAGGGTTAGAAACTTTTTTATCTTTTAATATAACTCCCAGATCAGAATAAACCTTCTTTATGTCGTCCGGAAATATATCTCTTCCGCCAAGGCCGTATATGTAATTTGTCACGAGAGGATTTATATTTGAATCGTACAATGCCGCTTTTATTTCCGTATAAAGAGGTCCGCCTTCTGCTGAAAAAGATTCGGCTCTGTCTAAAACCCCTACTACCTTTACATTTTTCAAAGCATGGATAATCTTTTCTTTAGGAAAAGGCCTGAAAACTCTCGGCCTTAAAAGCCCTGCTTTCACGCCCCGGCCCCTTAATTCGTCGATAACGCCTCTCGCTGTTCCGGCTGTAGATGATAAGGCAACTATCGCGAAGTCAGCGTCTTCTAATTTATAGGTATCTATAAAATCATACTTGGTGCCGAATGTTTTTTCAAATTCTTTGAATAATTCCGGCAATATTTCTAACGCGCCTCTCATTGCCTCTGATTGCTGGCGCTTATGCTCAAAATAATAATCCTGCAGGTCCAGCGGCCCATAAGTTACCGGATGTTCAACGTCCAGAAGAGGATGGGCTGACTTATATTCTCCTACAAATTCCTTTACTTTTTTATCGTCGAATAACTGGATGCCTTCTACGGCGTGGCTCGTTATAAAACCATCCTGGCACACCATGACAGGTAAAAGTATGTTTTTATGCTCCGCAATCCTGACGGCAAGTATCGTGTTTTCATACACTTCCTGCCCGTTCTCGCAATAAATCTGCAGCCAGCCTGAATCTCTCGCTCCCATCGTATCAGAATGGTCGCAATGTATGTTAATCGGCCCTGAAAGCGCCCTATTAACAACAGGCATTACTATCGGAAGCCTTAAAGAAGCTGCTATGTAAACAATTTCCCACATAAGCGCGAGTCCGTTCGCGGAAGTAGCAGTCATCGTGCGGGCGCCTGCAGCTGAAGCTCCGACGCACGCGCTCATGGCGCTGTGCTCTGATTCAACGGGTATCAATTCCGTTGAAACCTGGCCGTTAGCGACATAGTTTGAAAAATACATTACTATTTCAGTCTGAGGCGTAATAGGATAAGCGGCTACAACGTCCGGGTCTATCTGCTTCATCGCGGTCGCCACTGCCTGGTCACCTGTCAGAGGTATCTTTTTGGATTTCGTCTGTGCCATGTTATTCCTTTTTCATATCAATGCATTTTACAGGGCAGACTGACGCGCATATGCCGCAGCCCTTGCAATGCTCATAGTCAAAGCCCGTCATCTTGCCGTCTTCTACTTTTATGGAAGAATCTGGGCAATACATCCAGCACATGAGGCAATTGATGCATTTCTTATCGTTTTTTTCAGGCCTGAAAGTGCGCCATCCGCCTGTCTTATATTCTTTGGCATTGCCTGCTTCAAGTATTAAACCGCCTATCGGTATTTCTTTCCAGTTCTTTTTCTTCTCAGCCATATATTATCCTATCTTTAACTCGCTATACGCCCTCTTTATGCCTTCAATATTCGCCTTTGTCTTTTCCTCGCCTAATTTCTTAAGAAACTTTGCCTTTACTATCTCGCTTACCTCATCTATGGTGACAATGCTATTTATCTTTAAAAAAGCGCCAAGCATGGGCATGTTGGGCATGGGAATCTTCAGGGTCTCCAATGCTATTTTTGTAGCGTCCACTGTGCCTACTTTTCCTTTTTTAAGGCCGATTTTCTTGCGTATATCATCAGGGGACTTTTCCGTATTGACAAGAAGCACGCCGTCATCCTTCAGGCCTTCTGTCACATCCACTGCTCCCAAAAGCGTAGGGTCAATAATAATGACCACATCAGGGTTTTTGACAGAACTATGGACATAGATAGGCTCGTCGCTTATGCGGGTATATGCCTTCATGGGTGCGCCTGCCCTCTCAGGCCCATATTCAGGAAACGCCTGGATGTACTTACCTATATCAAGAGCAGCTTCTCCTAAAAACTGGGATGCTGTTTTTGCTCCCTGGCCGCCTCTTCCGTGCCACGCAACTTCTACCATTGACATAATTTTAATCCTCACACTTCCCTCTCCCATAAATAGGCGAGGGGATTATTGTATAGTCCTAATTCTGGTTTGTCAAGCCCGATTAGATACGGGAAGCCTTCCCTCAAGAGCCCTTATCAGAGTGGCCTGGTCTATATACTCCAGGTTCCCGCCTACAGGAATGCCATACGCAATGCGGCTTATTTTGATCTTTAACGGCTTAATATGCTCTGAAAGATACAATGCCGTGGTCTCGCCTTCCGCGTTTGAATCAGTGGCAAGTATCACTTCCTTTACCTTATCCTCTTTGATGCGGCTCAAAAGCTCTTTTATCCTTAATTCTTCAGGCCCGATGCCATCCAAAGGAGATATGACTCCGAAAAGTACATGATACACGCCTTTGTACCTGCCTGATTTTTCTATAAGTATCAAATCTGTGGGCTCTTCCACAACGCAAACCGTGGTTTTATCTCTTCTGGGGTCATTGCAGATAGAGCAGTTTTCTGTCTCGCTGAGATTCCCGCATTTCTTGCAGAACATCATGTCTTCTTTTACCTTGCGTATCACGGAAGAAAACTTTACCATTTCATCCGTAGGCGCCTTTAAGACATGAAAAGCCATTCTCTCGGCAGTCTTTGCGCCTATGCCCGGCATTTTCTTAAAACAATCTATTAATTCCTGCATGGACTTTGTATAAGCGCTCATATCAATTATTCTTGTTTGACTTAAAAATCCTGCCGCCGAATATATTTAGCGCGGAATCAATCACCGGCTCTTTAGTCTTCAATTCTTCCTTCACATCATCAGCGTCAGGCGCAGGCTTTTTTGGTTTTTTATCGGTCGCGACGAAACTCATCTTTACAGGCATGTCCATTATCTGCGAAAGCGCCTGCTCTATGGCGTCTTTACTGTGTTTTTCTTCAAGCACTTCCCTGTGAAAACTCAATTCCTTCGGAAATCCTATTATTATCGTATTGCCTTTTACGGAATCAGGCTCTCCTTCAGCAAGGTAAGAAGAGATAGACATCTTTTTAACTGCCATTGCCTTTACAAGAATAGGCCAAGCGTCTTTAACCCTGGTCATGTCTATTGATTCCTGAACAACGCTATTCTGGCCGGGCGCAGGGCCAGGCAATTCCGGCTTTTTGATGCTGTCAGAGGCAGGAAAGATTTTCTTTAAAAAAGA
>JAGVFL010000133.1 GCA_020057645.1 Candidatus Omnitrophota bacterium | reverse complement strand
GGGATGCATCTTTCAAGGCTTTCAGAGGACCTTATAATATGGAATTCCCAGGGTTTCGGCTTTCTGGACATAGGGGATGAATTTTCTACGGGTTCGAGCATGATGCCGCAGAAAAAAAATCCGGACGTGCTGGAACTTATCAGGGGAAAATGCGGGACGCTTTATGGCAGCCTCGTAGAGGTCATGACCATGATGAAAGGGCTTCCGCTTACATACAACAGGGATATGCAGCTGGACAAGGAACCTTTATTTAAATCAGTAGAAACCATAGGAAGTTCCCTGAAGATTCTGACGCCTCTATTTAAAGGCTTGAAAGTTGATAAAGAAAAGGCAAATGAACTTTTAAATGACGAAGCCATTTATGCGACGGATATAATGGAGTATCTTGTAAAAAAAGGCGTTCCGCTGAAGGAAAGCCATGATATTGTAGGCAAGATCGTGGCATACGGCCTGCAGAGGAAATTAAAGTTATCCGAGATCTCTTTGAGGGAATACAGATTCTTCAGTCCGAAGTTTAATAAAGACGCTTACGAACTTCTGGACGCTAAAAAATCCGTGAGCCTGAAGAATTCCTTCGGCGGCACGAGCCTGAAACAGGTCAGGAGACAGTTAAAAAATGCATGATTTTAATTACAGGCATAATAATCTTTATTGCGAGTCGGTAAACATAGAGGAGCTTGCCAGAAAATACGGCACGCCGCTTTATGTCTATAGCCGCAATACGCTTATAAGCCATTACAGAAAAATAAAAGAGGCATTCAGTCCGATTAATCCTCTGGTGTGTTTTTCAATGAAGGCTAATTCAAACTTGGCCATATGTAAAGCCTTGGTAAAAGAAGGCGCTGGTTTGGATATTGTCTCAGGAGGAGAACTTTATAGGGCATTTAAAACAGGCGTGTCCTATAGAAAAATTGTATATGCGGGAGTCGGAAAAACCGAAAAAGAGATAGAGATAGCTATAAAGCGCCATATATTTTTCTTTAACGTGGAGTCAATCCCTGAGCTGGAACTGATAAATAAAGTAGCGGGAAGATTAGGGATACGGCAAAAAGTAGCGATACGCATTAATCCTGACATAAAAGCCAGGACGCATAAGTATATCACTACAGGCCACGGCGGGAATAAATTCGGCATTGATTTTGAAACGGCAAAGAAAATATTTCTGGGAAAAAGCAGATATAAAAATCTGAACATATCGGGTATTCATATGCATATAGGATCGCAGATAGTTGACGCCGAACCTTTTATCAGGGCTATGAAAAGAATAGCGGGTTTCATAAGAGATCTGCAAAGACGCAGAGTGGCTATAAGATGGCTTAATATAGGCGGCGGGCTTGGAATAATATATTCCAAAGAAAGGCCTCAAACTGCCAAAGAATACGCAAAAGCAGTTTTACCTGTCCTTAAAAAAGTGAATGCTAATATTATCCTGGAACCGGGAAGATTCATTGCGGGTAACGCAGGCGCGCTTATAACAAGGGTTCAGTATATCAAAGAAACCCCTAGCAAGAATTTTGCAATAGTGGACGCCGGAATGAATGATCTTATAAGGCCAAGCCTTTACGGGGTATATCATGAAATATTGCCCGTGAAATCGCGTTCCTATTCAAATTCGAAAGAGATCAGAGTATTTGACGTGGTCGGGCCCATATGCGAAAGCGGGGATTTTTTAGGCAAAGGCAGAAAATTTATAAGTCTTAAAGAAGGGGATTTATTGAGCGTTATGGGCGCAGGCGCGTACGGCTTTAGCATGTCCAGTAATTATAATTCGCGGCCTCGCGCCGCAGAGGTCATGGTAGAGGGGTCTAAAACAAAGCTCATAAGGCGCAGGGAAACGCACGAAGACTTAATACGCACAGAAATTTAAACCTAAGTTTACACTCTGACATTGTCAGAGTGTAAACTTGCATAATGGCGGATTCATGGAAAAAATGAATTTTACGAAAATGGTAGGCGCGGGGAATGATTTTATAGTAATCAACGCCGGGCCCAAAGGATTGAACGCGCTTGCAAAAAGATTGTGCAATAGAAAGACGGGAATCGGGGCTGATGGGATATTGGCGCTGGAGAAATCAAAAATAGCGGATTTCAGGATGTGCATATTTAATGCGGACGGAAGCGAGGCAGAGATGTGCGGCAACGGATTGCGATGCGCTGTTTTGTTTTCGGGAATCAAAAGAAAAGCGAAAGTAGAAACAAAGGCAGGGATATATGAAGGAGAAATAACCGGAGAGGACAGAGTTAGAGTCAAGATGGAAGAACCAAAAGATTTAAAATTGAGCTTTCCTCTAAAGGTGAATGGCCGCAAGATAAAGGCAAATTTTATTAATACAGGCGTGCCTCACGCAGTGGTATTTGTAGAAGGGCTGGATAAGATAGATGTAGAAGGGATAGGTTCGGAAATAAGGTATCACAATGAATTTAGGCCAAAAGGCGCTAATGTAAATTTTGTAGAAATAATAGATGATGATAATATAAAAATCCGGACGTATGAAAGAGGTATAGAGGGCGAGACGCTTTCTTGCGGGACAGGGTCTGTGGCTTCGGCAATAATAGCAAATTACAAATCACCCTGTGACTGCGCCAAGGGCAAGCAAATTACGGATTCAAAAATAAACGTTCATACGCAGGGTGGGATTTTAAAAGTAGAGTTTAAAAGGGTTATCAGCGAAGTCAGGGATGTTTATTTAGAAGGGGAAGCTAAAGTGGTATTCGAGGGAGGCGTTTATGTTTGAAGGCTCTATGGTGGCACTGGTCACACCGTTCAAAAAAGGAAAAGTTGACGATAAAAAATTAGCGGAACTCGTAGAATTTCATATAAAAAATGGGACAAACGGTATCGTGCCTTGCGGTACAACAGGCGAATCAGCGACCCTTTCTTATGAGGAACATGAAAGGGTTATAGAGGTTGTGATAGAGGCTGCCAATAAAAAGATACCTATCATAGCAGGGACAGGTTCAAACAGCACCGCTGAAGCATTGATGCTCACAAAACATGCAAAAAAGGCAGGCGCAGATGCCTCATTGCAGGTTTCTCCGTATTACAACAGGCCTACTCAGGAAGGGCTTTATCTGCATTTTAAGACAATTGCGGAAGAAGTTGATCTTCCTATGATTGTATATAACATTGCTTCAAGAACAGGCGTGAATATTGAACCTGAAACAATGGCAAGGATAAGTAAAGTAAGAAATATAGTCGGAGTCAAGGAGTCGAGCGGAAGTTTGGAGCAGATGTCCAGGATACGTTATTTGTGCGGCGATAAATTTGATCTCATATCAGGGGACGATGCCCTTACCCTGCCTTTACTTGCAATAGGAGGGACAGGGATTATTTCAGTCGTAAGTAATATAGTGCCCAAAGACGTTGCGGATATGGTGGCTAAATTCAAAAAAGGCGACTTAGAAGGCGCCAGAAAATTACACTACAAGCTTTTACCTTTAATAAAGGCAATATTTATAGAAACAAATCCAATACCTGTTAAAACGGCAATGAGCCTTATGGCTATGATAGAGCCGGATTTAAGGCTGCCTTTATGCTCAATGTCTGAGGTAAACTTAGAAAAACTCAAAGAAGCCCTTAAAGACTACGGCTTGCTCTAAACAAGTTGACACTGTGACAATGTCACAGTGTCAACTTTGATTTAAATATGAGGAGAAAACATAATGATTAAGATTGTTATAAGCGGGATATCGGGCAAGATGGGGTCCAGGATAGGGGTGCTTGCCAGCCATGATAAAAATATTGAAATAACAGGCGCCCTTGAGGATTCTTCAAGCCCTGCAATCGGAAGAGATATAGGAGAATT
>JAGVFL010000142.1 GCA_020057645.1 Candidatus Omnitrophota bacterium | reverse complement strand
GGCTTCTCCCTTTACCCTTACCGCCAACTTCAAAGACGATATCTTGCGAATCGCGGATAAAGTAATCCGGCGTTTTTTGGCCGCGCATGGACTTAAGATAAAAAACTTCTTTGCCTAAAGCTCTAATCGCTCCTACAAAAAAATCCTCCCGCAAGCCGCCGATAGCCTCATTGAACGGTTTATACAAAAGTCGGTATGGCAAAGTCATGACAACCTTCGGCTCCTTCATCACATTACTCCCCATTGGAAAAACCCGATGTAAAACAAATGCCCGTTCCAAAAGCGTAATATACTGTTCAGCTTTATACTTCGTAATATGGACATTCCGCGCCGCTGAGGAATAGTTAATCCCGTCTATCCCGGAAAGCCCGATAAAACGGATAAGCTGTTCAACTTTATCCAACTCATCGGTCAAGAGCTTCGCGATATGAGGAATGTCTTTATGAATAATTGTTTTAAGAATGTTCTCTAAAAGCATCAGAGGCTGGGGCTCCCGTAAAGCGAATGGCATAAGCCCACCCTGAATATACGATGAAAAATGCTCCCCCGCTCTAAGAATATCAGTGGGGAGCTTTTTCTCCACGATATCCATAAGAGTTAAGGCGTCAAATTCCTGGCCATATTTAAACCGCGCGTACTCCCGCAACGAAAAAGGATAAAGGGCCCTGAGTAAGACACGCCGCGATAAATCATAACCCGACTCATACATCCCTAACGCTGTGGAACTGGTGAAGATCACCCTTATATCAAAAAGATCGTAGATTTTTTTGAGATCAGCCTCAAAGCGATGATAAACATGTACCTCGTCTAACAGAAACAACCTGATCTGCATGGTTTCATGCAAAGTCTTGATAAGATCAAAAAGATCACCATCCATAGCATCCAGAGATACATAAAAAGACCTTTCATTTGCCAAAGCCAATTGTTTAAGTATGATTGTCTTGCCTGCGCCGCGCGGCCCAACGATTCCAATGAAATGGGCTCCGGTGTCTCTGGCAATGTCATCATAGAGCTCGCGCCTTTTATCGTATTTCTGACCATCCTCTCTGGCCATACGATCAAATTCAAGTAATTGATTGATGTTCATATCTTATCCTTTATGTTTTGCTGTTACAAGTATATCACAAATATACATTCTGTCAAATTGTTTTACATAATGCTTATCATTATGAATAATAAACTTGATTATAGCGGATTTTAAGGATAGACGCAAGGGAAAATTTAGGGGAGATCACAACAATCAAGCCACCTACGGGGAGGCCTACGGCCACCCCGTAGGAGTCTCAGCTAACCCCTCACGATAACATCATAGGCGCGGAGCTTCGCTACTCCAAATAGGCGCGGAGCTTCGCTCCGCTACTCCATTAGTTAAGGGCGGCGATGATGCCGACTCCGATTGCTATGCGGGATAAGACTTCGACCGTATCTTTAAGAAGTTGTCCGGGAGGAGTCCAGTATTTAAATTCCTGGGGTATGACTATAGTATCGCCTTGCTCTACAAACTTCGTCATCATGAATTTATTAATAGCTTCGCCGTTGGCGCGCATAACGTATATGCCGGTTTTATCAGCGTGCTTCGTAAGGCCGCCTGTTCTCCGGATGTAATAGTCTATACCCTTACCTATTTCAAAAGGAACTGATGTAGGATTATTGACACTGCCTATTACTGTAACTGCTGAAGGCGACTCCGGTATAGTAATAGAATCTCCGTCTTCAAGGGGGATATTGTATTTAGAGTGTTTTAACTGCTCCAGCGGTAAAAGCGATATAACCATGCGGCCTTCTATATCAGCGCCTGAAATTATCTCCATCATGTCCATTCTGGCCCTCAGAGATTGGGTTATAGCATCTGCGCTTGCAGAACTCCCTGCCCTTAATAACATTGCCTGCTGTTCTTCCATGATAGTGCGTTGTTCCTTCTCCATAAAACGCGCTCTCATCTTTTCCTGGACTTCTTTGATGGATTTTCTTGTGAATACGGCTCCGGGTAAAAACGCGTCACTGGTGTATCCGCCGGCGCGAACTATTAAATCGCTGAGCCTTTCACCTTCGATTATCGGATAGATGCCCGGGAACCTTACTTCGCCCCTCACAGTAATCATCTTTTTCTCAGTAAGCTTGGGTTCACGCTTCACAAAAAGTGTATCTCCGGCCTGGAGAATGATATCTTTATCTATTTGAATATTTGAGCCGAAAATCCTTTTAACGCCGATCTCTCTCACGACAGGCTGTTCTCCCGGAACAATATGAAATAACTCAGCGCCTCTAATAAAATCTTTTGAAGTAACGCCTCCTGCCCTGAAAATAAGGTCGGAAATTTTCATATTCGGCGTGAGCTCGTATTTACCGGGCTTATTGACAGAGCCGTCTATTTCTACAAAACTCGGAGCTGAGGCCTCTGCTTCTGAGTAAACTAAAAGTATATCCCATTCTTTTAAAGAGATATCTTCGTCTTTACCGCCCATCATCATCTTATCCAGGTTTATAGGAATGATTTCGCGAGAACGATCTTTGGAGACACGCGCAATCTCAGCTCTGGATAGATAAGTGCCAGGCATAAGGCCCTTGGCCATCTGCATAATATCTTTAATAGACATATCTTCTTTAAGGCCATAATCGCCAGGGTTTTCTACGTTACCGAGTATGGTTACAAAATTATGTTTAAGCCTGACTATGGGAGAAACTATAACCATATCGCCGTTACGAAGATTTATATCTTTAAAACTATTATTTTTAAATTCTATATCCACTATTACACGGCGTTCATTATCTTTAATGCGCTCTACCTGAAGATGCTGGAGATTTCCTGTAGGAGTAATGCCGCCTGCAAATTCTATAAGGTCACTTAAAGAAATGTCGCCTTTGGTTTCATATATTCCAGGACGTTTGACGTTACCAGAAATAGCTACTACATCTCCTATAGGTGGAATAAATATGGTATCGCCTGACTGGATAACGGAATTATCTCCTGTCTCACCTTTTAACAAAAACTGATAAAGATCTACTTCTCTTGTTTTGCTGTCAGAACTAATTACCTTAATTCTACGCATGGAACCTACTTTAGTAGGCCCGCCTGCTATGTATAGCGCCTGGAATATATTAGACTGAGAACTTATTAAATATGCTCCCGGTTTTTTAGTCTCACCCATTATAAAAACACGAATATTTCTAAGTTTACCCATAGAAACATCTACATTGAAATTAGTATAGAACTCATTGAGGCGCTGGGTAATACGGGTCTCGGCTTCTTTAAGCTTCATGCCCCAAATATAAAGAGGCCCTGACTTAGGGAGCATGATTTTACCTTCCCTGTCAACTTCTACAGGGAAGCTTTCCTGGACGCTACCCCAGATATTAATAAGAAGTGTATCTCCCGGGCCAACAATATAATCAGAGCTTACAGGAACAACTGCCGTATCCTGTGAACCTGTACCCTGGAAAGAAAGCATAGAGCCTTGAGCTGCTGGGCCAAGAGCAGACTTTAACATACCTAGCGTTGCAAGTGACTCTAAAGACTTATTGGTTGAGGCTTCCTTTTTTTCTTCTTCTTTTTCAGACTTCTCATCAACTAGAAACAACTCATAACCAAATTGTTTCAAATCCTTCGATGCCCCAAAAGAAATAGACTTAGAAAAACTGGATTCTATATTGGATGGTTCCTGGAATAAAGCCAGGCTGGGTTTAAATTTAGCCTGATCTAATAAATCTCCTTCAGGGAAAAACACAAAACCATCGTAAGGGCAGGTAAGCTGTTGGCGAAGCTTATATCCAACCTGGCCTTCTAATTTCTGGGTAGTTAAAGCTGTTTTAACAGCTTCTTCTTTTTTAACATTTTTATCTTTGGTTTCGCTCCCAAGCTTAAAAAGTCCAAAAAGTTTGTCTTGTTTCTTTAATTCTTTTATCTTATCCTGATTATCTTTTAAGCTGTCTTCGATATTCAGGCCTTCTTCTTTATTTGCATTTAATTCTTCCTTGACCTCATACTTGACCCAATGCGAATGGGGGCTGTCCTTACCAGGGATGTAGAAAAATTCCATAAGGCAGTTTGGGCAGCGGATCTTTTTGAAAGATACTATATCAGAACCCTTAGACTCGTCTACGAAGTCGCGTTCCAAAGTATCTCCGGCATTAGAATATGAAAATGCGCCGGAGGGGAAGATAGTGGTTAGTAGAAATATTATGGCAATAGAAAGATTGATTAAAGAAAATCTTTTGGACATTTAAAACCTCCTGTTAGATTGGCCTCGTCCGGAGGACTCGGCACTTCCTCGGACATTTC
The DNA here is from genome assembly GCA_020057645.1 of Candidatus Omnitrophota bacterium. GTDB lineage: Bacteria > Omnitrophota > Gorgyraeia > Gorgyraeales > Gorgyraeaceae > UBA10183. The sequence goes on along the minus strand of JAGVFL010000142.1, from coordinate 9,802 downwards.
GTCCTCGGTCGCTTCGGTGCCTTAGACGGACTCGCAATGACATATGCTTTAAACCTCACCACCTGCGAGGAGGCCTTCCCTCGGTTTCGCTCGGGACAGGTCGGCCACCTCGCAGGTGTATTTTAAATATGATTAAAATGATTATAGCGTATGGGAAAAATAAATGCAATAGGAATTTTGGAGGTTGTCAAGGGGCAGGGAGTTTATTCTTAATGTAGGTTTTTACATGGTTTTCGATATGGGAGAATATTTCTTTTTTATCCTTTTTAAAGCCCGGCATAAATTTTATAGGCGCTATTTCCACATCAGTATATGACAGCAGGCATTTAAGGTATATGCCTTCGTCAAAGTTTTTGTATTTCTTCTTTGCCAGAGAGATTATATCATTTAAATCATGGTTTTTTAAGATAAAATACATGTCCACATAATCGCGGTATGCCGCACGCGTCAAAGCGATAATTTTCATTGCCGCTATGTCTAATTCGCCAAGCAAATTAAAATACTCAGCCCTCGCTATAGGACATACGGGCCTATCTTTAATATTGAACAAAGAAAATTTAATGCCCGGCTCCAGGATAAAACTCAATGTATCCTTTATGTCCTGGGTTTTTTCTATGCGGCTGTCAGGAAAGATCGACTCAAATTCCTGAAATACGCGAGCGTTATCAAATGGCTTATTTGTAAAATAATCAAAATCTATAGAAGTCCTGTGGCCTATCTGGAGGGCTAATGCCGTGCCTCCTGCCAGATAAAACCTATCCTTTAGAAAAATAAGTTTTGGGAGTATTTTTTTTCTTTTTCGATCTAATATTTCATAATGAAGGGCTTTTACCATAACTCTTTGTAGTTTAATACCTTAGACCAAAACAAATAGCTTCTGGCATCAAGATCCTTTCGGCCTCTTTCCTTTAAATAACCATGTATGTCTTTCCTGGAAAAATGCCTGTATATCCAGATAATAGCTTTTATCCCGCCAAGTTTCAGCAGGCGGCCGAGAATAAATTCATGATATTCAGCAAATTTTAATGCCTTAAAATCGCAATCCCAGAAATATTCTTTAAATTCCTTAGGCAGTATAATATTTTTCATAAATAAATTATATATCAAATATATGGAAAATACAAGGTGGAGATCTTTTAAAACTTCCTGGTGATTTCTGCGCCGATGATGTGGTTATTGGCTGTGGAGCCGGTGTTTTCAAAGTTTGTAATATCGTCAAGCTCGTAGAATAGCGTTACTTCTACATCTTTTATATTATACATATTTAAGGCATTAGTTAAACTAAATTCTAATCTTATTTGATTGGTGGTTTCTATAAGGGCCTTGGTAAGGCCTCTACGCATACGGCTAAAAGTGGCGCTGAATTTATATTCATCCGGAAAATTAAATATAGCGCTAAGCGCCATATCCTCCGAATCCCCGCCTGCGTGATGGCCTATAAAGTTACCTCTATGGGTAAAACCAGATATATACTTAAAATGCGTATAAAAAACCTTATGAAACCTGGCGATTTCAGCTTTTACGTCAAAACCAGGGATTTTAAAAACATCTGTAAAATACGCGCCGGTTATAGACGCAAAATCCACGGGAATACTCTTGGATTCGTCTTCTGCGCCCCATTCTGTATAAAGCTTGGCGCCTGTGGCAATAGGTAAAAATCTGTCTATACGCCTTAAAAAAAGCTGGGCATCCCATGACATGATGTGGTTTTCAGGATCGTCCGCTCCTCCGCCTGAGCTGAAGAAAAGAGAGCTATTGCCTACAAAATCATGAATGCTATACATATTAACGCCTTTGCCGCCGAACATAAGGATATGGCCTACCCCAAACTTTAAAAATTCCGCCGGTATATAGTCCAGTTTCCACCCTGTAAATATAGGATGAGAAGGGTTAAATTTTTTCTCTAACCTCGATATAAACCATGTCCCGCTCCATCTTCCCATCTTTTTAAATACCCATGGAAGCCTGAAAGGCCAGATATTATTAATCCTCAGGGTATCCATGGGAAATGCATTGTCAGTCATAAGGACTGAGCCATGGAAACCCGGGCCCCACCACATGGAAGATCGTCCTATAGCGTATTCGGTATTCCAGCCTGTGGGATTAAGCCTTACATGAGCGTCTTCTATATTAACGTCTGTATCTTCACTGGAATATCTTATGCCAGGCGTTACAGATACCGCGCATATATTAGATAACTTAGCCCATGCCGTAGCCTTGACTCTGGCGTTAAATCCGTCTTTCAGGATCCAGCCGTCTTTATTTTCAAAGAGCAAGCGATTTTTATCAAGCTTAGTATAAACCTTTTCGATCTTCAGGCCGCTTAAAAGTTTTATTGTATTCTTTGGAAGCGGCTGGTCAAAGGTGCTCGCAACCTCAACGCCAATAGCTACAAGCTCTACTCTAAATTCGCCTATAAGTTTATTTAATAAAGTCTCTAAATATTCCTGCTCGTTCCAGTCAAACTCCTTGTCGTAGTCGCGGGCTTTATCAATGGCGGTTTTAACAATGTAAGCCATTTTTATGCGGGAGACCGGACGAATGCCTATATCGGCTATGTCGCAAAGACCGATAATCGCGAGTTTTTCAATAGCGTCGTAGCTCCAGTGGCGCAAAGGGACATCGACTGAAGGGGATGCTTCCAAAATGCAAGGAGATAAAAGAACGAAAAATAAAATTAATATAAGGGCGCGGAGCTGCGCTCCGCTACTCCATGACATTATTTTTTGAACCATTCGATAGTTTCTTTTAAACCTTTTTCCAATTCAACTTTTGGCGACCAGTTTAGAAGTTTCCCGGCCCTGGAGATATCAGGCTGACGGACCTTTGGATCATCTATGGGAAGAGGATTGTAAATAATCTTACTTTTACTTCCAGTAAGTTTAATAATAAGCTTTGCCAGGCCTATGATTTTTAGTTCATGCGGATTACCAATGTTTACAGGATCATGGATATCAGACTGGCTTAAGCGGAAAATGCCCTCTATAAGGTCAGTTACAAAACAAAGGCTTCTTGTCTGATCGCCTTTGCCGTAAACAGTGATAGGCTCATTCTTTAATGCCTGGGTTATGAAATTCGGTATGACGCGGCCGTCGTTTTTACGCATTCTGGGGCCGTAGGTATTAAAAATACGGACAATCCTGGTATCAAGGCTATGAGCTTTATGGTAAGCCATGGTAATAGCCTCAGCAAAGCGCTTGGCCTCGTCATAGACTCCGCGCGGGCCGACGCAGTTTACATTGCCATAATAAGATTCCGGCTGAGGATTGACCTTAGGGTCGCCGTACACTTCGGAAGTGGAGGCCAAGAGGTATTTTGCCTTTTTAGCCTTTGCCACGCCAAGCGTATTATGCGTACCCAGAGAGCCGACTTTCAGCGTAGGTATAGGATGCATCAGATAATCAATAGGGCTCGCAGGCGAGGCGAAGTGCAAGACAAGATCAACCTCGTCTTTTAAATCTATATGTTCAGATACATTATGCTTTATGAATTTAAAGTTTGGATTGGATTCAAGATGAGCAATATTGGCAAGGCTTCCGGTTATAAGGTTGTCCATACAAATAACCTTATAGCCTTCTTTCAAAAATCTATCGCATAGGTGGGAGCCGAGAAATCCTGCTCCGCCGGTGATTAAAACTGTTTTCATGTGAACCTCACCACCTACGGGGAGACCTGCGGCCACCCCGTAGGTGCAGTGATTTTTAATCTCTTAAAATCTTCTTCTACCATCATCTTTACAAGCTCTTCGAATTTTACTTTCGGCTTCCAGCCCAAAATGCGTTTTGCTTTTGAGTAGTCTCCTATGAGCTGATTTACTTCAGCAGGCCTGAAAAGCTCTTTATCCTGTTTCACGTATTTTTTCCAATCGAGCCCCGCGTAACCGAATGCTAACTCGACAAATTTTTTAACTGTATGGGTTTCGCCTGTAGCTATTACATAGTCATCGGGCTTTTTCTCCTGCAGCATAAGATACATGGCCTCAACAAAATCTCCGGCAAATCCCCAGTCCCGCTTAGCATCCAGATTACCAAGTTTTAATTCATTAGCAAGGCCTGCCTTGATACGCGCCGCGCCCAGAGTGATCTTACGTGTTACAAACTCATAGCCTCTCATGGGAGATTCGTGGTTAAAAAGTATGCCATTACAAGCAAATAGGTTATATGCCTCGCGGTAATTGCGCGTAAGCTCAAAACCAGCTACCTTAGAAATACCATACGGCGAGCGAGGATGGAATGGTGTATTTTCTGTCTGCGGAATTTCCCTTACATGCCCGAACATTTCAGAACTTGCGGCAAAATAAAATTTACATTTAGGAGCCCTGTGTTTTATGGCTGAAAGCATAAAGAGGGTGCCGTTGATATTGGTATTGATCGTAGAGAACTCATCTTCAAATGAATAACTCACAAAGCTCTGCGCTGCCAGGTGGTAGCATTCGTCAGGTTTTACCTTCTGGACGATATTAAATAGGCTGGCGTAGCTTTCTAAAGAGCCTGCGTGAAGTTTTATCTTCTTTAATAAAGGTTTCAACCTCCAAAGCCTGTGGTCAGGGTCTTCCAATGCAACGCGCCGCACTATGCCGTGGACCTGATAGCCTTTATCTACTAACAGTTTGGATAAATACGCCCCATCCTGGCCAGTGATACCTGTGATTAAAGCTTTTTTCATATGAACCTCACCACCTACGGGGAGGCCTGCGGCCACCCCGTAGGTGTATTATTTTGTTTTAAAGTAGTCTATGGTTTTCTTCAACCCTTCTTCAAAGCCGATTTCAGGTTTAAAGCCGATGAGTTTTTTAGCCCGGGAGATATCCGCAAGCGTATGTTTGGCGTCGCCTAGCCTTATTGGGCCGAACTTTGGCAAAATGCTTTTACCAAGAATTTTATTTACATATTTAACTATATCCAGGACGCTGTAAGCCTTGCCGCAGGCAATATTAAAAACTTCGCATTTTATACCGGGCGTGATAGCTGATTTTATATTGGCATGGACAATATTACTTACGTATGTAAAATCGCGCGTTTGCTTGCCGTCGCCATGGATAGGCGGCTGCTGGTCTCTGAGCATGCATGTTACAAACTTAGGGATTACTACCGCGTATTCATTCTCAAGAGATTGGCGCGGGCCAAATACATTGAAATACCTGAGGTTTACTGTCTCAAGACCGTAGATTTTGGAAAAAATCCTGGAATAATACTCAGCCGCGAGCTTAGTAAGGCCATATGGGGATATAAGCTGGGGTAAAAAGTCTTCCCTTTCCGGAAACTTATCTATATCTCCATAGATAGAGCTTGAAGAAGCTATGACTACTCTTTTGACCTTGGCGTCTCTGGCTAGCGTAAGAATATTCAAGGTGCCGTTAATATTGACATCATTATAAAGTTCCGGGTTCGCGAGAGATTTTGGAACGCTTCTTAAAGCTGCCTGGTGAAGCACATAATCTACGCCTTCCATCGCAGGCCGGACAATGTCTTTATTTCTTATGTCGCCTTTTATGAGCTCTATTTTATTTAAAACACCTGACAGGTTTTCCATCTGTCCGGAGCTAAAATCATCGATTACTTTTACCTTATCGCCGTTTCCGACTAAAGCATCCACTATGTGCGAGCCTATAAAGCCGGCTCCGCCGGTTACTAAAAATTTCATGATAACTCCTGTTTAATTTTGCGCGAAGCTTCGCTTCGCTACTCCATTATAATCTAACTATATTTTTCGCGGTCTTAAAATTTTTCAACGCGTTACGAGTGTCGAAAATCAGCTTCGCATTATCGACGATAAATTTATAATCAATATCAGAGTGGTCAGTGATAATTACAACGAGATCGCTTGAAGAGATGCTTTCTTTTGTAAGTTTAACAGTGGTAATCTTTTTCCCTCCGTCCAGTTCAAATCCGGATACAAGCGGGTCATGACAATGAACATGAGCGTCTTTTTTAATCAGGGAATCCACGATTTCAAGGCCAGGCGATTCCCTGACGTCATTTATGTCTTTTTTATATGTTATGCCTATTACTAAAATATTCGATCCCTTCAGGGGCTTTTTCTTCTCGTTTAAAATAGAAGTTATTTTATCCACCACATAATGCGGCATGGAAGAATTTATCTCATCCGCGAGCTCGATAAACCTCGCCTCAAATCCATGCTGTCTCGCTTTCCAGGATAAATATAATGGGTCGAGAGGAATGCAGTGCCCGCCTATTCCCGGGCCGGGGTAAAAAGGCATGAAGCCGAATGGTTTGGTCTTCGCGGCATTGATGATCTCCCAGACATCAAGGTTCATTTTATGGCACATGAGAGCGAGTTCATTGACCATGGCTATATTGACGCTGCGGAATGTGTTTTCAAGAAGCTTCACCATCTCAGCCGAGCGGGTGGAAGAAACCGAGACAACCTCTTTTATCGCCTGGAAATATAAAAGCCTGGATAGCTCAGTGCATTCAGGCGTAACGCCGCCCACGATTTTAGTAATATCTTTTGTTTTATACTTAAGATTGCCCGGGTCCACCCTCTCAGGAGAAAATGCCAGGAAGAAGTCTTTGCCGACTTTAAAAGAACTGCTTTCTAACTTAGGAAGTATGATTTCTTCGGTTGTGCCGGGATAAGTGGTGCTTTCTAAGATAATGAGCTGGCCTTTTCTAATATTATCGGCTATTGCCTCGCTCGCTGAAAGTATATAAGAAATATCAGGTTCTTTGGTCTTACGAAGAGGCGTAGGAACGCAGATAATGATAGCGTCCATTTTATTAAGAAGCTTAGTATCTGTGGTAGCTTTTAATTTGCCGGAATTTATAAGGTCTTTTACGTCTTTCGCGGGCACATCCAGGATATAAGAAACACCTTTATTGATGCTCGAGACCTTTTTATCGTCGGTGTCAAAGCCCGTGACCTTAAAGCCGGCCTTAGCGAACTCCACTGCCAGTGGCAGGCCGACATAACCCTGGCCTATAATGCCGATATTCGCCTTTTTATTCTCAATTTTCGCCTTCAGCTCATTAAACATATGTTGTAAGGTTACACTCTGACAATGTCAGAGTGTAACCTTATTTTAGTTTTTGCCACCAGGTGGTGTTGGCCTTATACCAGTTTATTGTTTCTTTTATGGCTGTATCAAAGCTTTTGGACGGTTTCCAGCCCAGCTTCCTGACCTTAGTGGAATCAAGGGAATACCGCCTGTCGTGGCCCATCCTGTCAGAAACATAGTTTATCATTTTATCTGTTTTGCCTAAAAATTTCAATATAATCTTTGTAAGTTCTATATTCGGGATTTCAAAACTGCCGCCTATATTATATATCTCTCCTATCTTGCCTTTATGAAGAATAAGGTCAATGGCCGAGCAATTATCAAAGACATACAGCCAGTCCCGGACATTCATGCCATCGCCGTAAAGCGGGACCTTTTTATTTGCCAATAGATTCGTGATAAAAAGCGGGATGACCTTTTCCGGATACTGGTATGGCCCGAAGTTATTGCTGCTCCGAGTCACGATAACAGGCAGTTTAAATGTCGTATAATATGCTAGTGCCAGATGATCCCCTCCTGCCTTTGCAGCTGAATACGGGCTATTAGGATGGAGAAGGCTGGTTTCCTTAAAAGAACCTTTTCTGATACTGCCGTAGGTCTCATCAGTCGAGATTTGAATGAATCTCTTAATATTATGTTTTTTGGCAGATTCCAAAAGCGTGTACACGCCATGGATATTTGTGCGGATAAAAGCTGACGCGTCTTCTATGGAACGGTCCACGTGCGATTCTGCCGCGAAATTGATAACTGCATCGCAACCATTTATCGCCTTATCCACAATCTTTCTATCGCAGATGTCGCCTTTTATAAAAGTGTAGCGCAAATCTCTTTCAATATCTCTAAGATTCTCGGGATTCCCGCAGTATGTGAGTTTATCCAGGTTTACAATTTTATAGGCAGGGTGTGTTTTAAACATGCGCTTTATAAAATTAGAGCCTATAAACCCACATCCGCCTGTTACTAAAAGTTTCATAATTTAATTATAATATGTCATTGCGAGCGAAGCGAAGCAATCTATAGAGATTGCTTCGGCCTACGGCCTCGCAATGACGTCTCTGCTTTTGCTACCAGGTTGTTCGCGCGTAATAGAGCCTCGTGCGTCCCGCAATCAGACCACCAGCCGTCAAGGATCGAGAATGTCATTTCCCCGCGCTTTATATATTCGTTATTCACGTCTGTAATTTCAAGTTCGCCCCTGTTAGAAGGTTTTAAGGCCTTGGCTATATCAAAGACCTTTTTATCATACATGTAAATGCCCGTAACAGCGTAATTTGATTTTGGAAGTTTTGGTTTTTCCACTATCTTAATTATGCGGTTACCTTTTACTTCAGCCACGCCGAATCTCTCAGGGTCATCTACTTTTTTTAGTAAAATTTTCGCGCCTTTAGGCTGTTTGGCAAAATCCCGGACATAACGCTTTATTGATTTTTCAATGAGGTTATCTCCCAGGATGACCACAGTTTTATCATTATCGCTAAAATGTTCCGCTAGCTTGAGCGCTTCAGCAATGCCGCCTTCGCCCTTCTGGTAGGTATAATTTATGGCCTTGAGCCCGAATTCCGCGCCATTGCCCAGGAGGCGTAAAAACTCGCCCGCGTGGTTACCGCCTGTAACTATGAGAATGTCTTTTATACCCGCGTCCACCAAGGCCTGGATCGGATAATATATCATGGGTTTGCCGTATACGGGCAAAAGATGCTTATTGGTTATACGCGTAAGCGGCTCAAGACGCTTACCTAATCCTCCAGCTAAAATAACACCTTTCATGTCTCACCTCATTATCGCAGCTTAGTTGACACTCTGACATTGTCAGAGTGTCAACTAACGAATTATTACTTGCTCCAATCATACGGTATATCATTGTCAAACGCGTCCAAGCGGTATTCGTCCGGAGTCTTGTAATTATAAGGCATTGTCGGGACGTTAATGACCATGGCCTCTTTATCGCTAGTGCATTTAAAACCATGATATACAAGTTTTGGTATTTTAACGAGTATAGGATTATCGAGAGAAACTGTAAAATCATTGACTTCTTTATACGTAGGCGAATCCTCGCGGCTGTCGTATAAAGCCAGGCGCATCACGCCTGATATGCACGTAAAATGATCGTCCTGCAATTTATGATAATGCCACGCCTTGGCTACGCCCGGAAACGCGGTAGTCATGTAGACCTGTCCGAATTTCTCGAAAATAGGCTCGTCAGACCTGAGGATTTCCATGAGCCTGCCGCGATCGTCAGGGATTATCTTAAGTTTTTTAATCTCTACGTCTTTTATCATATGCCTTTTCTATGTAACGTAAGTTTACACTTTGACATTGTCAGAGTGTAACATTAGCGGCCGATGGAGATGTATTTAAAGCCGAGTTTTTGCATTTTTACCGGGTCAAATATATTTCTGCCGTCTATTATGAGAGGATGCTTTAATAGCTTTTTTATGCGGCTAAGTTTCACGGTCTTAAACTCATTCCATTCCGTAAGTATTAAAAGAGCGTCGCTAGCATTAGCTGCTTCGTAAGAGTCTTTGCAAAAAGTTACGTCTTTTAAAATGCCCTTTGCCTTTTCCATTGCCTGAGGGTCATAGGCCTTGACCCTGGCGCCCGCGTGAATCAAAGAATTTATTATATCCACACTAGGGGCAAAACGCATGTCATCTGTATTCGGCTTAAACGCGAGTCCCAGAACGCCGATGGTTTTATTCTTTATAATCCAGATTTCTTTTTCTATCTTCTTAAGAAAAATCTGCCTCTGGTGTTCGTTGACTTTTCTGACAGCCTTCAGGATGC
>JAGVFL010000084.1 GCA_020057645.1 Candidatus Omnitrophota bacterium | reverse complement strand
ATGTATCTTTTACTTCCGCGATATCTTTCAGATAGACAAGCCTTACCCTCTCTTCTTTTCTCTTTTGAGCCTCTTGGTTTTCTAAAGCAGGCCTCTGATTCTCAGGCTCATCAGTCCCTACAACCGTTTCTTTTATTTGAGGAATTATCTCAAACTCTCCGATTGTGCGTATGAGATACTCATAAAAATGCTCTTCTATCGTGCCTGCGGGATAATTAAGGTTTGAAGACTTGAGGGCATCCACTATTTTATTTATAGCTATGCCGGATGCCCTTAATCTGGCCTGGTCAATTGATACCACTATCTCTCTTTCCAGTCCGCCTGTTATGTTGCATGACGCGACGCCGGGCACCTTTTCCAATTCATCTTTTATAAATTTTCTGGTAAGTTTTAAAAGCTCTGAAGGGGCCTTGTCGCCCGTAACGCTGAGAGTCATTACAGGGAGTTCGAACGGATTAAACTTCATTACAATAGGATCCGCCGAACCCAGAGGCAGTCTTTCTTTAACAAGGTCTATCTTTTCCCTGACCCCTAAAGAAGCAAAATCCATGTTGGTTCCCCAGTTGAATTCTGTTGTTACAAGGGAAATGCCTTCTTTTGAAGTAGAGCTGATCCGCTTAAGATTGCCGACGGTGCCTACCGCCTCTTCTATAATCTTTGTTATGAGGGTTTCTACTTCTTCGGGAGCGGCATTCTCGTATGTTGTCGCTATGGTAAGCTGAGGATAAGAAATGGCCGGAAATAATTCCTGGGGAAGCCTGCCTAGAGAGATCAGCCCCATCAGGACGATCCCCAAAAAAATCATTGTTACGGTTACAGGTTTATTTATCGAAAGGTCTGGTAGCTTCATTTAGCCGGCGTATTTTCCTGTACTTCTATAACTTGAACAGGCATCTCTTCTTTTAATTCCTGCGGCGTCTCTGTTACCACGAGTTCGCCTTCATGAAGGCCTTCGCCTATAACAGAATAATCTGTAGTGATATATTCTACCTTGACCGGTTTGATTCTAACTTTATTCTGTTCGTCAACCACGAATACGCTATATCCTTCGTCTTTTTTATTCAGGCTGAGGCTTGGTATAACCATCGCATTGTGGAATTCAGCGACTGTTATCATGGCCCTTGCGAACATACCGGGCAAAAGCTGAACGTCTGGATTCTGAAGCCTCACCTTGGCAGTCAGGGTCCTGGATTTTCCTTCTATAACAGGATAGATATAATCTACTTTGCCGTTAAACACGGCCCCGGAATGCGAGTCCACTGTTACTGCTACATTCTGCCCAAGCGTAACTTTATCCACTTCCTTTTCTACTATGCCTAGCTCTACAAATATCTCGCTTATATCATAAAGAGTCGTGACCTTATTATTCGGCGTAACAAACTCCCCAACTTCTGCTTCTCTAATGCCCATAACGCCTTCACGCGAGGCAATCAGGTCTGTCTTTTGAAACTCCGCTTCCGCTGATTTAAGCTCCACTTCCGCTGATTTTGCCTGTTCAGCCGCGCTCTTTGCCTCCAATTCTACTTCTTCCAATTTTGCTTTTATTATACCTCCTATATCGTAAAGGCTTTTGTGTATCTCGTATTTCTTTTTTGCGGCAAGGGCCTGCGTCTTTGCGGATTCCAGCTTGCTTTTTGCGTAGTCCACTTTTAACTGCGCGTCTTTTTTATTAATAGACGCTATAATGTCGTCTTTATTTATCATATCCCCTTCTCTGAAATTTATGGAATCTATAACTCCGTTAATCTCGAATTTAAGCGGTATTTCCAATCCTCCTTTTACAGTGCCCATGACAGGAAGGTCGTCTTTAAAATCCGTAAGCGCGGCCTTGTAACACCTCACAGGAACCGCCTCTGATTCTTTTTGCTCTTCCTGAGCCATTGTAGGGGAGGGTTTCAAACCCTCCCCTGTAAGCGCTTTTAGAGAAGCTGCGTCTTTTGCCCCTTCTTTTTTTGTCAATGCCTTCAGCCACATTAACCCGAAAACCACCACCCATAAAGCTATAAAACCTATAATCAACGCCTTTGAACTTTTTTTCATAATCCCCTCTTTTTATTTTACATTCGCCGTCTTAAAATTTTCATCGTCTATAAATAACGAAAATCCTGTAGCTTTATTCAATTTTGCCAGAGTCTGATATAAACTTCCCAGCGCTTCTACGTAATAAGCCCTTTCATCTGTCAGGCCCATATGCGCCTGCGCTAATTCTGAAAGAGATGCCTCATTTAATTCAGCTCGGGCCTTGGTAATTTTAAGCTCTTCTTCTTTATATTTAATTTTATTGAGATTTGTCATTACCTGGACTAACCCTTTTTTATAATTCAAATACGATTCCTTGACCTCTTTAATAATAGCGTCTTTTGCCTGCTCCAGTTCGTCTTTTGCTTTTTTATACCCTATCTCCGCGGATTTTTCTTCGGAAAAATGCTGCAACCCGTCCAATAGCCCCATCTCTACGGATTGGCTGATAGATTCTGTCCTTGTAGATTGTCCGGTCTTCGGGCTTGTCTTGTCTTTTGTATAAGCCGTGGAAAGCGTATTGCCGCCTAAAGGTTTTGTCACTTTGAACCCAAGATACCAATCAGGTGCCATGGTTAAAGTTTCGCTTTCATACGCGCTTCCGGATTTGCCGTATGTACCGGTAAGGTCAACTTTAAGCTGATTTTTGCTTTCAGCGATTTTGCGTTCATAGTCATTAAATTCCAGCATATATTCTTTTGCCTTAAGGTCCGGCCTGGTTTTAAATGCCAAATCCATACAATCTTCCAAGCTGATATCTATTGTGATAGGCTCTAGGTCTTTCCCGGGTTCTTTATCTATTACATCTATCGCCTTCTCCCCTTCTCTGACATTGATTGCCTGCGCCAAAGCAAGTTTTGCCATAATAAGTTCGTTCTCGCTTGATATAACCTGATAATTTATCTGCTTCACCTGCGATTCCAACTGCAAAAATTCCGCTTTGGTAATCAAGCCGAGCTCGAACCTTTTTTTGGCATTGGTAAATATGTCGTCGGTTTCTTCCAAAAGCGCCTTATGTAATTTTAAATCCATCTTATTGGCCATGTACGCGTAAAACGCTGATTCCACCTCAGCCCTTAAATCCTGCAGTGTTTTATCATAATTATAAGTAGACGCCTTAAGATTGCTCATTGCCTGGTCAACAGCGTATTTGAGCCTCCATCCATAGTACAAAGGATATTCAAATTTAAGTTTGTATTCTTTATTCGTAAAATCCTGTGTCGTCCCTGTAGTTTTTCCTGTAGTTGTTAAATAATTTACGCTCGCGGCCGGATAAAGCGCTCTCCTTGCTTCTCTTATCTTAAGCTTGGACAGCTCTATTTCTTCATGAGCTATCTTCGCAGCCATATGATTTTCTAACGCTATATCAATTGCGTCGTTGATGCCTAGATTTGTCACTGCTCGCCCGTCCCTCGGCTTCGCTCGGGACTCCCTTTGGTCGCTCGAAGAATATTCAATTCCGCGAACATTTGTAGGGGAGGGTTTAAAACCCTCCCCTACCTCAGCGTCAGTTCCGCTAATGTCAAATATAATCGGCACATATATCCATAAGTCCTTTTCTCCTAATTTCTCAGGAAACGGCTGATATCTTTTGTGCATCCAGACTGTTCTCAAGCATAAATTATCCAAATCTCTATTGTCCGAGGACTCTGAAACATAAACATCTTTAAGCTCCCCCCAGGGAGACAGCAAAAGTTTTAATTTTACTTCGCCTTTTGAATTATACAGGATATCTGGGTCTGGGGTTGAAATAGAATTAGATATATCCTTGGATATATCTATTATATATTGTGTTATATCTTCTTGTGATTGACTATATGCATGTGATACGGTAGGATTTATTGCTGTAACTACAATAACTACAAATAAATAAAATAATATGATACGTATTATATGCATCCCTTCTCCTGTTTTGAGAAGTATATCATATTATTATTATTTTGTCAAATGATACGGTTATGATACGGTAAGTTTACAAACTGACAATGTCAGTTTGTAACCTTATTTAGGATATTATGTCATGCTTGAATAAAAATATCCCTTTGAAGCTTATATTACACTTCTCTTCGTCTTTCTTCGCTTCGCCTTTCTTCTTCTCGTCTCTCTTCGTTTCGTCTTTCTTCGCTTCGCCTTTCTTCTCTTCGTCTTTCGACCTGCTTACGAATGTCACATGCCTTAGCTTCTGAGATGTCAAAGGTCATAATAATGAAAATAGCGGCTAAAGAGGTCGCGATCGGAATGCCGATATCACAGAGCCGCATATACAATAAAGCTTTGGCTGTTTGGTTAGCGCCTAATGCAATATTGAAGCCGGTCGCATTGAGGAGGATTCCGGAGAGAAGCGATGAAACTGCCAATCCTAGTTTTACCATCCACCAGTAAACAGCACCAAACATTCCTTCTCTGCGCGTGTCGGTCTTAAGTTCGTCAATGTCGCAAACATCTGCTACCATAGAGCCGACCAGCGTGAAGAGCGATCCCAGGCCAAACGCTATGAATGGAGCAGCGATCAGCAGTAAGTATGGATGATTGGGATTATACCCTATCCATTTCAAAGCGTAACCGATGATTGAAATGGAAATGGTGATTAAAAAGGTGTTTCGCTTTCCGATCTTTGTGGAAAGCCATGTGGCTAAGAAGATGACACAGAAAGTACAAACGGAACTAACCGTTCCAAACCAACCAAGCAATGTCCCGCCTTTTGAATAATCGCCGCCATAAACATAGAAGAAAATAACATAGGCTGAGAAGGCGGAAGCGAGCATAAATCCGTTGAAGATCAAAAATGTTACCGCGCAAAGCTTAACAAATGGACGGTT
>JAGVFL010000089.1 GCA_020057645.1 Candidatus Omnitrophota bacterium | reverse complement strand
CGTCTATAAATTCAAACTCTTCACTTGCTTCGTCATGTTTTTCTTTTTTATGCCTTTTAACGGAAACGCTTTTTTTAAGCACGCCCGGGATAGCTGCAGAGATTGCCTCTCCCCATGATGAATAATAATACCTTGAAATCCATTTTGTAAGCTCCAGCATCCCGGAATCTATGGCCAGGGTTTTATCAATGATGCTATTTATAGGTTTAATTTTCTCTATATCGCATTTATCGGAAAGACCTACCACGTAACCCGTAACTGTTTTGCTTCCGAAAGACACTTCTACTATGCTGCCTATTTCAAGATCCTCTTTGAGAGATTCCGGAATAGAATATGTAAAAGGCCCTTCTATGGGCCGGTTAATGACTATATCCGCAAATTTATAATTCATTCATTATTTTCTTCATGTCTTCCCACACTAGTTTTTTGTCCCCGGGATTACGCAAAAGATACGCGGGATGATATGTGGGCATGAATTTCATTCCTCTATACTCATGCCAGTTTCCTCTTAATTTACTTATGGGCATTTTTGTATTAAGAAGGGTCTGGCTTGCGAATTTTCCCAGCCCGCATATTACCCTTGGCTTTATCGCATCTATCTGGCTGTAAAGATAATCTATGCACGTAGAAATTTCTGCCGGCAGCGGATTTCTATTTTGCGGCGGGCGGCATTTTAAGATATTGCAGATATAAACATCGTCTCTTTTAATAGCCATTGCCTCTATTATTTTGGTAAGAAGCGCTCCGGCCTCTCCCACAAAAGGCATGCCCTGAATATCTTCTTCATGGCCCGGCGCCTCTCCTACAAACATAAGTTTTGCATTTATGTTGCCTGAGCCGAATACAATATTTTTCCGCATCTTTCCTAAAGGGCATTTCTGACAATGAGATACTATGTTTTTTACCAAGGATAATCGCGCGTCCTTGGGTTTTGACGTGAAAAGGTATTCGGATATGCCGCTTTCCTTTTCCATTTCCAGATAGCTTCGTATAGATTTCAAAATATCCGACATGACTATGGCCTAGGATGAAATTTCTGGTGAATTGACTTTAACCTGTCCTTGCTTACATGCGTATAAATCTGCGTGGTAGAGATATCCGAGTGGCCCAGCATCTCCTGGACTATCCTCAAATCAGCCCCCCTCTCCAGTATATGCGTCGCAAAAGAATGCCTTAAGCTGTGAGGCGTCACCTTTTTCTTGATCTTCGCAAGTTTCGCATATCTCTTTATGATTTTCCAGAATGTCTGGCGTGACATCGGCTTTCCTAGTCTTGTAAGAAATAAAAAATTTGAAATATTCTTCTTTAGAAACTGCGGCCTGGATTTTTCCAGATAACGTTCAATGCTTTCTTTCGCCTTTTTGCCGAAAGGCACTATCCTCTCTTTTGAGCCCTTCCCAAAGCATTTAGCGAAACTAACCCCCATATTAATATCGTCCATCTTAAGGTTCACCAGTTCCGAGACCCTCATGCCCGTAGCGTACATGAGCTCCAGGCACGCTTTATCTCTGGCCTCCATGGGATCCCTGACGTTCGGGGCATTCAATAAAGCCTCAACCTCTTTAATGTTCAGAGTGGACGGAAGTTTTTTCCATAACTTGGGGGATTCTATAATATTAGCGGCGTCATCTTTGATTATGCCTTCCTTTAAAAGAAATTTAAAAAAACTTTTTATGCACGCGAGCCCCCTTGAAACAGAATTGGAAGCAAGCCCCCTTTCCTTTTCTGCCATCATAAACGAATTGATTATCTGCCTTGAGACTTTATTTACGGAATCAATCTTTTTTGATTTTAAAAAATCAGCGAACCTGTAAAGATCTCTTTTATAGGAACTGAGCGTGTTGTTCGCCATCCCTCTTTCAACAGATATATAGCTTAAAAATTGCTCGATTAGCTCATTCATGAGATATATGGGTTATTTGGTTTTTCATTGCCGATGGTGGAATCGGGGCCGTGGCCGGGATAAATAATATAACTATCGCCCAGCGTAAATAACTTTTCTTTTATAGAGCGCATTATATCTTTCTCTGAACCATACGGAAAGTCAGTCCTGCCTATGCCTTCGCAAAAAAGTGTATCGCCCGTAAAGATCTCTCTTTCGCCTTTAAGGCAGATAGAGCCGGGGGTATGCCCGGGGGTATGAATAACCTCGATATTATATTTACCTATATTCAATATGTCCCCATGTTCCAGCAGTCTGGAAGCCGGCCTTGTCTTGAGGAAAAAACCCATTGAACTTGATAAATTTTTGGAAGGGTTTGTCAAAAAATCTGCGTCCAGGCGATGTATCCATATGGGCGCGTTGAACTCTTTATCCGCTCCTATATGGTCTCCGTGACCGTGGGTATTGATAACGGCTTTTGGCTTTAAACCGTCTTTTTCTATGATGTTCTTTATTTTCTTGTAGTCTCCGCCCGGGTCTATTACAAAAATTTCTTTTGTATCTTCATCTCCTGCGAGGTAACAATTTGACTCTAGAGGGCCTACGACTATCTTCTTGATAAACACTTTCATTTCCTTAATTCGAGAGAATCCTTCACATGCGTATATGAAAATCTCTTGTCTATGAGCCGCTTTGTCTTTTCCAAAAGCTGCGCGATTCTGTATTTCTCGCTGTTTGTCAGACCAATTTTTTTGACATCAGGGTCTACTGATTTTATTTCTGTTATGAAAATCTCAAGCTCTTTATATTTTTCGTCATTAAGATACTTCTGCATCTCCAGTAAATTCTGCATTAATTCATCATAGCACTCGGTCCTCTTTTTATAGCTATCGCCTATCCTGTCTATCAATTCCCCCTGCCATGATTTCCAGAATAAAAACCGTTTTTTATAAAGCTCATCCACTCTCAGTTCTTTCGCATAATCATACGTTGTGACTATAGGCAATTGTTTTGCCTCTTCCTTTTTCTTGCGGGCAAATTTCCTCTGCACCCCGGCGCACCCTGCGATGCATATACACAATGCAATTATCACCCCATATCTAAATCGTCTGTTCATGTCCCATCCCCCCTCAAATAAGTTTTTTAAATTCGTTTTCGTCAATGATTTTAACGCCGAGCGCTTTTGCTTTCTCAAACTTGGAACCCGGGTCTTTGCCGGCTACAACATAATCCGTATTCTTGCTCACGCTTGAAGAGGCGTTGCCCCCTGATCTGCGTATAAGCTCTTCTATCTGGTGTCTTGAAAAATTTTCCAATGAGCCTGTCACAACAAATGTCTTGCCTTCTATATTGCCGGGGTTTGAACCGACATCTTTTTCCTGCATATTCACCCCGTTATGTTTTAATTTCTCTATAATCTTTTTATTCTCGCCTGTCCTGAAGAAATTAAATATGCTCTCGGCCATTACAGGGCCTATCTCATCAATGCCTTGAAGTTCCTCAATATCTGCTTTTGCCAATCTATCAAGAGATTTGAATCTGGATGCAAGTATCCAGGCGCTTCTCACTCCCACATGCCTTATGCCCAGTCCATATACCAGCCTGTTTAATGAATTAGACTTGCTTTTTTCTATTGCGTTAATAAGGTTCAAAGCGGATTTATCAGCCATCCTATCCAGATCCGCCACTTTTTCATGTTTTAAAACATATATGTCTCCGTAATCTTTTATCAATTTATTATCAACCAGCTGGGCTACGATAGCATCGCCCATACCTTCTATATCCAATGCCTCTCTCGACGCAAAATGCCTTATCCTTTCTTTTAACTGCGCCGGGCAGCTGATATTTTCGCATCTCAGCGCAACTTCGTTTTTAAGTCTTTTTACAACGCTCCTGCATACAGGGCATTTTTTTGGCATAAAAAATTCTTTTTCAGAGCCGTTGCGTTTCTTTTTCACGACTTCAACCACCTGCGGGATGATCTCGCCTGCCTTTTCTACCAGCACGTGATCTCCTATTTTCACGCCTTTGCGGCCAATCTCATCCTGGTTATGAAGCGACGCCCGGCTGACAGTGCTTCCTGCCAGCTCTATGGGTTTTAAAACCGCGACAGGCGTAAGCGCGCCCGTCCTCCCAACCTGTACTATTATATCTTCCAGGACAGTTTCTTTTCTTTCCGCGGGAAATTTATACGCTATCATCCATCTGGGGCTCTTTGACGTCTGGCCGAGCGCTTTCTGATAAGAAAAAGAATCCACCTTTATTACCATGCCGTCAATATCATATTCAAGGCCATGCCTTTTATCCTGCCACGCGTTGCAATATTTAATAACCTCTTCTATTGAGCCGCATTTTTTAATATTAGGGTTTACGCGGAATCCGCTGTCTTTTAAAAAATTCAGGGCCTCAAATTGCGTTTTGAATTCGCTGCCTTTGATATAACCTACTCCGTATATCCATAAGTCCAGATGCCTCCTGGCCACAAGGGAACTATCGAGTAATTTTAAAGAGCCTGCCGCAGCATTTCTTGGATTCGCAAAAAGCTCTTCGCCCAGGTTTTCCTTTTCCTCGTTTATCTCCAGAAATACCTTGGCCGGCAGATACACCTCTCCTCTCGCTTCAAATAATTCAGGCATACTAGCGCCTTTTTTAACGTCTAGTTTCAGCGGCAGGCTTTTTATTGTCTTTAAATTCACAGTAACGTCGTCGCCTTTAAAACCGTCTCCGCGAGTAGCGCCCTGAATGAATACGCCGTTTTCATAAAGAAGCGATATACTTACCCCGTCTATTTTTAACTCAGCTACATAATTTAATTTATCAACCTCCAGATTTTTCTTCACCCGCTCGTCGAATTTCATTATCTCTTCCGGAGAATAGGTATTATCTATGCTCAGCATCGGAACCTTGTGCCCGACTGTATGGAATTCCTTTACAATCTCTCCGCCTACCCTCTGAGTGGGAGACTCGGGGGTAACCAATTCAGGATAAGCATCTTCCAACTTTTTAAGCTCATCCATCAATCTGTCGTATTCATGGTCGGATATCTCAGGCTTATTATCGACATAATATTTTTTATTATGACGGCTGATCTCTTTTCTTAACTCTTCAATTTTTTTCTTTATATCTTTTTTCATACGCATGTCATTGCGGGCCGAAGCGACCTCGTCCGCCTAGGCGGACGAGGAAGTGCCGAGTCCTCCGGACGAGGCCAATCTCTGTACTAAAATGCTACTTCAAAACTGTCAAATTCTCCTGCAGATTTTTCCCAGGAGATATCCGCATCTTTGATATAACGGCTTAATGGGCCTTTTGATATTTTATCCAGAAATTCTTTGAGATTCTTTTCTTCACTCTCGGCAACTATCTCCACCCTGCCGTCTTCTAAATTTTTAACCCAGCCATATATGCCGAGATTTTCCGCAATATTCTGAGCGGTATATCTAAACCCGATTCCCTGCACGCGGCCGGAATAAAATACATGCGCTCGCTTCATGCAATTCTTCCCAAAGTTTACACTCTGACAATGTCAAAGTGTAACCTTTGATTCTATTTTTTTCGGATAAATAACCTTGTTGAAAAAATCAGGGTGTATTTTTCCTAATTCAGGCAGCTTTTCCATTATATATGCTCCGTTATTATTCTATTTTGGAATTATAGCTTTGGCTATCAATGCGGCGCTTACTATTTTTATCGCGTCGCCCACCACAAAAGGCATGACGCCCGCATAAACCAGCTGGGTAATATTCAGGGATGAGCCTTTGAATAAATAAAACCATATATTAAGCTGGATAATTCCCGGCAGATAAATCAAAATAAAATTTGCGAACATCATGATTCCCAACATCTGATAAAATCCCTTAGACCGGTTATAAGTATCAATAACATGCCCTACAAAAAGCGCCGCTAAAACAAATCCTAATAGATACCCGCCCGTAGGTCCCATAATTACGGCATATCCTCCTGTAGCCCCGTTAAACCAGGGAATACCGGCTATGCCGAGAGCGACATAAATCACTTGGCTTATGCCGCCCCAGTATTTTCCAAGGACTGCGCCCGCCAAAAGCACTGCAAATGTCTGGCAAGTCACAGGCACAGGTGTCCACGGTAAAAATAGCCTCACCTGCGCCAGGATGCCTGTCAATACAGCCATGCCCAGCGACAAAATAATTTTATTCGCCAATGATACTTCCCTTATACGCCTCAATGCCAAATTCACTGCCTGCATTTTATCCTCCTTTAAATTTAATAATTCCTAGTTATTTCTCATAACTTTATTAGCGTTTTATACAAGTTGTTTTAAAATCTTCGGCATAACTTCAGTCTCCAGATATTCCAAACTAAAAGGCTTAGTGATATAATCGCTAGCTCCATATTCCATGGCCAATTTAACCATCTCTTCATCTTTTACAGCTGTCATCATAATAACCTTACTCTTCTTATCTATATCTTTTATCTTTTGAAGCACTGTTATCCCTGAGAGCCCGGGCATTTTTATATCCAATAGCACTATATTTGGCTGCTTCTCTTTTACAATAGACAAAGCGCTCTCTCCATCATTGGCTGTAAAAACCTCATAATTTCTCTTTCCTAGATAACGATTCAGAAAATCGCACGTTGGGATATCGTCGTCCACTATTAATAATTTAACCATTTTGCATCTCCTTTTTTATCGCTGGTAATTTAATAATAAAGGTTGCCCCTTCCCTTAATTTACTCCGGACTTCTATGCTTCCTTGATGAGCTTCTATGATCCCATGGCAAATCGAAAGCCCTAAACCTATGCCTTGCTCTTTTGTTGAAAAAAAAGGGTCAAATATCTTTTCCAATTTTTCTTCAGGAATACCTTCCCCCGTGTCTTCAAATTCAATAACTACCACTTTATCTCCCAGTTTGAATATATCTGTTCCTCTCTTTCCAAATTCAGTAATCTCTTCGACATAAGACCTGATGTTCAATTTTCCTCCATTAGGCATAGCTTGAACAGCATTTACCATTATATTTAAAAAAACCTGCTGAAGCTGGCCGGAATCGCCCATTACTTCTAGTGAACTTGAGTTTAAATGTTTGGTTATCGCTATATTCTGGAGCCTCACTTGATATTCTAAAAGAAGCAGTGTATCTCTTATGACTTTGTTTATGTCTACAGGCTCAGTTTTTGGTTCTCTCCGCTTAGAAAACTGCAATAGCATATCCGTGATTGCCGCTGCGCGTTTTACTTGTTCCATTATTATTTTTACGGCTAACTTAACATCTCTATCCTGACTTTCTTTTGATAATATCTCAGCATTGCCGGAAATTACATTTAATGGATTGTTAATCTCATGGGCTACTCCAGCAGCTAGTTCTCCTATGGCGGCTAATTTTTTAGACCTAATCAACTGAAATTCTAAACGCTTCATCTCTCTCATATCTCGCGCAATAATAACTATAGCTCCATCTTTGTCCTTCATAACTGAACCAGAAAGGCTAATAGGTATCTTTTCTCCATATTTAGTCTTATAATACATCTCCAAATCTTTAACCGAACCCATCCTGTTCAGCACTTCTAACGTACCTTGTTCCTCAAGAAACTTTTCAAATGGCTGGCCAATTAGCTCAGCTTCTGTATATCCCAATAACTCTTGGGTGGCTCTATTCACTGTCTTTACTAACCCGCTGGAGTCAACAACAATTAAAGATTCAACTATATAGGCAATAATAGACTCTACATAAGCCTTGTCCACCAATTGACTTCTTTGCTCTCTTAAATCCTGTATCATTCGATTAAAGGCTTTGGCTAAAACGCCGATCTCGTCTGAACTATCGATTTTTACTTCAATATTTAGATTGCCTTTCTGGACATCAGAAATTGAGCGCATAACTAATTTCAACGGCCTATCAAGGAGGTAGTAAAATATGATAATAATAGATATACCTAAAATTGCAGTATCTAAGACGGCTTCAAGAACAGGAAATCTTTTAATGAACTCGACCCTTGTAAAAACAAGCATTATCGCTAATTCAACTAGAGCAACTACAAAGATGAGTTTTAAAGCTATGCTAAATTTTAT
>JAGVFL010000035.1 GCA_020057645.1 Candidatus Omnitrophota bacterium | reverse complement strand
TATCTTACTGTGAGCCGAAGATATGATCCTGGAAAAAGTAGGCCGGGAGATCTTCATCTTCTTCGCCGCGTCTATCTGCTTTAATCCAGCGAGGCACGCGAGGCGCACTGCCTCAAATTCATCGAGAGTAAGATACACGCTCTTTAATTTACTCAGCGGCCTGCATAAAGGCTTAAAACATCTTTCCTCGGGCGCGCATTTTACCCACCTCGTCTTCTTCGGCCTCAAACACCCCTCCTGATAGTTATGAACATACGTTCATAACTAATTTACCATATCTAATTTTACCTGTCAAGTGATTACAAAAAAATAAAGGGACAGTTCTGGCTTTAGCTCTAGAACCGTCCCTAAAACATTCTTCCTATTTTTTCCCTTCCCAGTATTTTTCCGCTTCTTCTTCCATCTCTTCCAGCCTGGTGTAATAATCAGGAAACTCGTTAAGATGGGCAAGCGCTATTTTGCCTGTAATGATGCTGTCATTATTCGTGACATTTGTTTTAGGATCTCTCAGCCCGTGTTCCAATTCCACATCCATGCCCTGCCTAAACTGTTCAACGTCAAACTTATCCCATTTTATGCCGAGTTCGTCTCCGATTTTTTTAGCCTCTTCTCGCGTAATATATTTTTTGCCGCTCATTCTTTACCTCCCCTCCGGCAATACTAACCATGTTAGATTAATTGATCAATCCCGCTAAAAATAAAACCAGCATTGTCCCTGTTGTTTTGTTACTACCGCCCCTTAACTGTCTTTTGAGTATTTTCCCTGTAGATGTTTTGGGCAGGGCCTGAGTGAATTCTACGGACTTTGGAATCTTAAACAAAGCCAGATTTTTTCTCAGGTATTTAATAACCTCTGATCCGCTGAGCGCCTCATTTTCCTTTAAAACAATGAATGCCTTTGGCACTTCTCCTTTAAACCTATCAGCCAGGCCTACGACCGCCGCCTCTTTAATCTTAGGGTGCCTCAGTAAAACCTTTTCTATCTCTACCGGATAGACATTAAGGCCCCGCACATTGATCATGTCCTTTTTCCTGTCTACAATGTAGATATACCCGTCCTCATCAATCCTTGCTATATCGCCCGTATAAAGCCAATTATCTTTTATAATTTCCCTTGTTTCGGCATCCCTGTTAAAATACCCTTTCATCACATTGTCGCCCTTGACCAGAAGTTCGCCTATCCCGTTACAGGCCAACTGCCTGTCCTTATCATCGACTATCTTCACTTCTACGCCCTCGACAGGCAATCCTACCGAATTGGGTTTTATCGTTCCGCGCTCCGGATTAAATGATACCACAGGCGAGGCCTCTGTTAATCCATACCCTTCCAAAAGAGGGACCCTGAATTTATCCTCAAAGGCCTTTAAAACTTCTGTCGGCAATGCAGACGCCCCTGAGATGCACAGCTTAAGAGGGTCGATAAGCTTGAGCACCCTTGAAGTAAATACATGAGGTATCTCCATGTGCGCCAGGATATTAAATATGGAAGGTATGCCTACAAATACAGTGATTTTCTTTTTTATAACATTTCTGACAACCCTGCGGAAAGGCATCACGTGTTCAATGATGGTAATGCTGGCCCCCAGCGAAAGCGGCAGGAGGATGCAGACAGTGAAGGCAAAAGAGTGAAACATGGGCAAGACGCAGATAAAGTTATCTTTTTCAGAGACACCTATGGCGGATATGCAGCTCTTGACGTTTGAGAGAAGATTTTTATGGGTGAGCATCGCGCCTTTGGGGTTGCCGGTTGTGCCGGAGGTATAAAGTATGGATGCCACCTCATCCGGTTTTATAGAGATATCTTCTTTTTTTATAACGCTACGCTCCATCATCTCATAAAAATTAAAAGTATTGGGCGCCAAGCCGTCTATAATAACCGTATATCCCAGATCAGGGGCTTTCATCTTCGCTGAATTTACAATATCCAGATACGCGATTGAACTTATAATAAGTCTCGCGCCGGAATCCTTTAAAATAAACCCGAGCTCCTCCTCTTTTAACATGTTATTTACAGGCACGCAGATTGCCCCTATGTCAATAATGGCAAAATAACTGACTACGAACTCCGGGGCATTCTGCAGGAACAACGCTACCTTGTCTTTCTTTTTAATGCCCAGATTTTTCAGGCCCTGACTCAGTCTGCCGGACATCCGGTACAATTCTTTATAACTGATCTTTTTATCCGAAAAAAATAAAGCGGTCTTATCAAAAAATATTTCCGCATTTTTTTCGAGCATCATTGTTAAATTTTCAGCTAGACTATCTTTCATATTTAGCGGCATCTTTTTTCAAAGTGTTCAGGCGCAAGAATCATCCTTTTCGCCTTCGGGAACCTGACTGTTTTCTTTTGCCCGGCTTTCGGTTTTCGCTGTTTTTCTGTTTATAAAAATGGCGTTCCGGGGTAAAAACCTGTTCTCTTGGTTTATTATCGTAGTTTTCTTTAGTCGGTCCTCTATTATCCTTGCGTTTTGAAAAACACTCCTTGCAATACACCGGACGGTCTCCGCTAGGCTTAAAAGGCACTTCGCACTCTTTCTTGCAATCTGAGCAGATTACTTTAGTAAAGCTTCTTTCTCTGAAATTATTATCCCGCTCTCCTTTGCCGTGATGGTGAGAATGGTCAAAACGCTGGAAAGGTTTTGAAAAATGTTTTTCCGCCGAAGGCTTTTCCGGAGACCGGAGGAGTAAGGCATCTATTTTCTTTTCCACAGAAACGAGTTGTTCCTGCATTTTATTAATTACAGCTGCCATATCTTGTTTATCCTGCTGCGGGACTGAAGAATCTTTGCGTTTAAGAATTTTTTTCATCTTGCTCCTTTCCCTGTTAGAGGTTATTGTATCTTGTTATTAGGACGGCCATGATATTCCCTGCGATATTCTTTAAAAAGTTCCGCAACTGTTTTATCGGGAATACTGTTTATTATTTTATATATCTTTTTCTTATCCACTGATTCTATATTTTCAATCATCTGCTCCCTGGTCATGGCCGGAGTGACCTTGTAAATAATCTTAATATCCTGGGGCATATCCTTTATCAGCTCATAAAACTTAGCATACTGCGTCCTAAATTGTTTATCCCCCATCAGTCTCAATTTATTGACAAGTCTTTTCTTTGTCTTTTCAATATTCGTTGTCGCTACAGCAATCCTGGCTACAATCTTAATTGTTTTACCGACTACCTTTTGTTTTACAGTAGCGGCTTCGGCGTAAACAGGGGATTGGAAAAATAAAATTACCGCCAATAATAAAACTATCTTTATCTTCATGATGTTTTCCTCTGATTAATTATACCACAAACTTTACAAACTGACATTGTCGATTTGTAAAGGCGACAAAACCGTCATTGTCAAAAGTGTCGCCTTAACATATCCGGAGGGCTGTACCTAAATAGGACGGCTATGATATTCTAAAGTTTTTCTATAAACGTACTGATTGAAGAAATATACGAACGCTGAGAACTCAAGAAAGCACTATTATGATCTCCCTGTATCTCTAAAAATTCCTTTGGCCCTTTGGCATTATCATAAAGCTTCTTAGCCAGATTAAAAGGCACTATTTCATCATCCCGGCTGTGTATAAATAATTTTGGCGCATTGATTTCTTTAATCTTTGTCAAAGAATCAAAGCTGTTAGAAAAAACAAATCTGGGCAATAAAGGATATATCCTGACCGCCATATCCCTGCCGCGCGAAAAAGCGCCTTCCAATATCAAGGCCCTGACTTTTCTATGAAAAGCGAGATCCACGGCTACAGCGCTTCCCAACGATTCACCGTAAAGAACAAGCTGCTCCGGCTTGACATTTATCGTATTCATTAAATAATCATATGCCGCAGATGCATCGCGGTAAAACCCTGATTCCAGCGCCCTGCCCCGGCTTTTACCGAATCCTCTGTAGTCAATAATAAGGATACCGAAACCTGCCTGGTAAAGGAGTTTTAACTTATCAATCCTGTCTCCGATATTGCCGGCATTTCCATGAAAAAAAAGCAGGATGTATTCGGCTTTGGGATTTGGTATGAACCAGCCATTTATTATAATATTATCTTCTGTGGTAATGTATACATCATTAAAAGAAAGCCCTGCTGATTCAGGATAAATCAATATTTCTTTAACAGGATAATATACGCCTTTATGCTCAAGGTATTTAACATAACCGAATATTAAACCAAGGCCTAACAGAAGTATTAAAATAATTCTTACCATCATTTAGTCTCTTGTAGGCATCCTATTTGAGTACAATCTCGCCCCGCGTGCCTTGTAAATATCCTTGGGTTACGAATTAAGATCCTCACCGGCTAATCCTCCTCCTACTGACGAAGTTCTTCCAGGCCTTTATGGAATTGCATGGGGAGGATGTAAAAGCGGCGGCACAGATCTATTTGCGAAAAATCCTCCATACGGCTGCCCTGGTCTTTCAGCAGCGCATCGATCAATAAAACAGCTTTTCCTGAGGAGGAAATTCCGGCTAAAAAATCAGGGGCGAAAATCCCGGAATCAACGATAAAGTCGCCTCCGGGGAGCTTTTCAAGCGTTATCCATGCATCTTTACCATGCGTGAAATCAGTTTTGATCAACAGGTAGCGACTGCTTAATTTCTTGAGGGTTTTAATAACCTGCCTGCGCCCGGCGTTATCTGACTGAAAGCGGGTATTTAGATATATTTCCACTTTTACGCCGCGCTGTAACGCTTCAGTGAGGTCTTTTACGAGCAAGGCCACAGGCGCGGATGAGGGCTTCAGGATATACATTGAGATAATAATAGACCGCTCGGCGCTATCCAATAGCTCAATAACAGCAGGTTCGTACTTGCGGTCCGAGATATCCGTTACTTTCGCATCGTGAAAATTAGCGGCATTGGCCGGAGCGGGTATAATGAGACTAGTGAGTAAAATCAGGAATAGCAGTTTAAGGCAAGCTCGGTTCATATAATCTATTTAATTATATCACTTCTACGCATCCGGAGGCGGTTTTCTTTCAAAAATCTTTCGGGAATGAGAATTAAGGCGACAAAACTGTCATTGTCAAAAGTGTAACATTAGGAGATTTATTAGGGTGTACCTAAATAGGACGGTTACTATTCTTTTTAACAAATTAAATTTCTTTTTTTAATTTCTCTCTCAAATCAGCTATGCCTTCTCCTGTCTTTTCCCAGTGTTCATCTACTTTCTTCCAACCTTCCCAAGACATGGATCTGCCTTTATATTTAGGCGGAGGATAATTGCAGTCTTCTTGTCCCCAAATCCATTTATAAGCTTTAAAAAGAACCTCAGGAATTTCTCCGCATGGATTCCTTAAATTTATTTCCGTTAGAACATCATTAGGGTCTTCTCCATTATAAACTCTCATTAACCCATCAATGATCTTTAGAGTTTCTTTTGAATCGCTAGCGGCCTTCTCCTTTAGTTCGTCCATGATATTTTGATGGGAAATTAACCAAAGAGATTCATCTTTTTTATCATAAATCCAAACCATAAAGTCTTCTTTTTTAATCGTGCCGTAAGTGAATTTTCCGCCAGGCTTTGTTATAACTATTTTTCTTCCATCTGAAATGTCTTCGACTTCATACCCTCTATATTTAATTTTCTCCAAAGCTTTGCAGAATTCT
>JAGVFL010000027.1 GCA_020057645.1 Candidatus Omnitrophota bacterium | reverse complement strand
ATCCGGCTTATTAGAATGCATAATAGGCAGTTCTACAAAGAAAGCTCCATTTTTATTTACTGCAGAATCAAGGAAGAGTTCAACCTCATAAAGCTGAAATCCAGGGTTAGCGCCTTCCTTAGCCATATTCTGGCGGTAACGCATGTTTATTTCGCCGCCGATATTAAGCATTGACTCTTCCTCCAGGCCCATTGCATCCCTAAGCTTAAAACTTCCGTTTTTAAAAGCCTTATCAAAACCTGGCTTTAATTTTTCTTCTAATTTTGCAATCTTTAGATCTTTTTCATTGGCATTGCCCTGTTGAGCTAAAAGCTGCTCTTTCATGACATCCAACTGAGTCTGCAATGAACCAAGTTGGTTTTGATATTGCTCCTGCATCTGTTTAATCTGCAGCTGCATGGCCTCGATCTGCGCCTGGGTATCCTGGTCTGAGCTTGCAAAGACTGAAGGAACAGCCAAGACCAAACACATAATCATAATTACACAAACTGATTTAAACATTATTTTCCTCCCCCCTTTCTAAGAGCGGCACTTTCCTGCCTGCGGCAGGCAGGTGTGACGCCCTATCCCGCGAAGAATATATCTCTAATCTTCCACGGTTATTGGTTATAATTACTGCCTCTACATTATCCATATCTTCGATCAATTCCATGCCCTGCTTTAACCCAAGGATAAATATCGCAGTTGAAAGAATATCTGAAACAAGGCCGCTATCAGATATCACGCTAACGCTTAATATATCAGTTTCAACAGGCTGTCCAGTGCAAGGATTAATAAGATGGCTATAAGCCCTGCCAAGCACATTGAAATTCCTTTCGTAATTAGCCGAGGTAGATATGGATTGATTTTTAATTGTAACGGCCTCTATGGCCTCATCCGGACATAAAGGATTTCTTATGCCGACAGCTTCTCCTTTATATCCTTGCGAATCCATATAATAAAGATGGCCTCCGAAATCAAGCCTTGCCTTTTCTACCCTATTTTCTTTTAGAATTTCAACCATCCTGTCCAGGCCGTAACCTTTGCCAACAGCTCCAAAATCAATCTTTAATAGAGGCCTGGCAAAAGCTATTGCGCTTGATTCAGAGTCAAGAATGATATTCTCATAACCTGTATTTTGCAATAAGGAACTAATTTCATTTGGCGATGGAATAATATTTTGTTTAGCAGCATTGACCCATAATCTTATCAAAGGCGCTATAGTAATATCGAATGCGCCGCCGGTTTTTCTGGAAAATTCTATGCAGTTCGATATCAAATCTGCCAATTCTTTGGTAATTATACAGGGTTTATCAAAGCTATAATTATTGATCCTGCAGACCTCGCTCTCGTCCTTGAATCTCGTCAGAACGCCTTCTATGCGGACTGCTTCCCTGAATGCCTTTTCCATTACTTCCTTTGCTTTGTCTTCGTCAGCGTAAAAAACTTCGATACAAAGAAAGGTATCCATCAGATAATGCATCCGCTTGAGAGATCCTTCGTCGCTTCGCTCCTCAGGATGAAAGGTCGGAAAACTTTCCGACCTTTCACTTTTTATATAATTCATTAAAGACATAAACTAACTTTCTGATCCCGGAACTCATCTGGCGCGAAGAGATTGTAGCCCCTGCTATCCCTTTTATATCTTTATTGAGCTTTATGGGGTCGCTAATAGATTTTCCGATATACTGGCCTAAAAATTTGCGTTCTTTAATCGGCCTGCCGCGCCTTTCCTTTAATCCCAGCACTATCACATCCTTAATCTTACCATCCGCGTCAAAAGCCAGCATGTAATGGATAGGCCCCCACTTGCCTTTGACCGTATCTTCAAACGCATAACCTGCTGCCTGGCCATTGGCCTGGCCTGCATAAATGCGGTATTCATTGTCAAATTCCGGATTAAATTCCACACCGGCTTTGGAGCTGATAGATTTTTTCTGTTCTTCGCTTAGCGCCCTTGTCTCCTCCTTAACATCCTGCGCTTCCGGCAATATGACCTTAAGGGCTTCTTCAAAGGTGTAAAAGGTTTCAGCGAATACCTCAATACAGCCTACAGATGTCTTTGACATGCCTTGAAACACCTTTTCGTAAAAATGCTGGGCTATCCTGACAGGATAAAACGCCAGGAAAAAAATTACGCCCAAACCTACAGTAAAACTTTTTTTAAAAACCTTTGCCATTTTACATGCTCCTTTCTTTTAAGGTACCTTTTTCTGTATCCAGATATCATACATTGTAAGCAGGAATATTGCTGCGAAACTAAGCGCCAGAAAATTCCCCGCCAAGAAAAGCGCCCAGGAAAATATTTCTGCATTAATGAACCTGATTGCCCACATAGAACCAATGTCTAACACAATCAAAAGGTTAGGGACGACTGCTGCTGTAATCTTCAACCATTCAGGATACGATGTCCCTAACACAAAAATAAATAGCGCAAAGGCGAAGATATAGATTCCGTAATAGGGAAAATACTTATGGGTATGATCAGCCAGTTCGGTCCATTCCATTGTGCTATAGGCCTCCTTGATTATCGAGACCTTAAAAGATGTGTCAATAAAGATATGCAAAGCCAGAACCATATAGGTGACACCTATGCCAAAAAGGGCCATAGTCACCAAAATCCGCCAGCTTAAAGGCGCTTGCGAAAGCCTGAATCTTCCCATTTCCGCCTCCTGCT
>JAGVFL010000140.1 GCA_020057645.1 Candidatus Omnitrophota bacterium | reverse complement strand
TTAATCGCGAGCGTCAGATAATTGAAAGCGCTCAATGACCTTAAGAATTTAAATATCCCAAGCCCTATCAAGAAATACGCCATAAAAACAGCTATTGTAAAAAAACTGCCCGCAACAATCATCTCCCGCTTCCTGTATCCCGCAAAAGCAAGGAACGACATGAAAAACACAATGGTCGTAAAGGCGCACGGGTTTACGCCGTCCAGGAATCCCGCGGCGCCTACTGTATAAGCGCTAAACGATCCGAATCTGGAAAGTATAAGCTGCTCTGCGGCCCCAGGGGCATGATACTCCACAACATCTTCTTTTGTAAGTCCGTTTTCCTTTGATTCTTCAAGCATTGTTTCTATTACCCTGTCCAAACCCGCTTTTATCTTTCCTTCGCCCATAAGCACATATCCTGAAACTATTATCTCAGGCACGTAACCGCCTTCCACTCCGGCTGATTTCTCCAGCTGTATCATCTTGTTGTAATTTTCTGAAATCCCTATATCGTATTTTTCTATGGTTATTTTTTCGCCGTATTTTTTTTCTATTCCGGGAAGAATATCTCTCTCAACCTCCATGCAAGACCTGCAGCCGGCCGCATAAAAAACAAGCACCTTCAACGGCTCTATGGATGGCGAGCCATTTTTGGCTTCGCCTAAAGCAGGTTCCTGTGCCTCTTTTTTCTTTATGACTATAACCGGCATCCTGGAAACAAGCTTTTTAATAAAACTATTCCCTTCGTATTTCTCGTCAAGCGAAATAGACTGCCAGCTATAAGAAGGGACAGCGCCTTTATCCTCTATTTCCAAATCAAGCCTGCCGACCTTTCTGGCATGATGGCCGGTGGGCATAATTATTGTATTTCCTGCCTTTACGGGCTCCTGAGTATCCGTATCCCAGTGGCCGCTTAATATAACATCTAAGCCGGCCACGGCATTTGCGAGCTCAATAGAATACGGCATTCCTATATGGCCTAACACTACGACCAAATCCGCCTGGCTGCGTATTTCTTCGACATATTTAGCTGTTATTTCCTTGTTCGGCATCACTTCCAGATTTCTGGAATTGATGACATATCGCTCATTTATAACCCCCAATATCCCTACCTTGAGGCCATTTTTCATTGTCGTTATGATATATGGCTTGAAATACGGCTTATTATTGGATTTATCTATTATATTCGAAGACACCAGGGGAAACTTAAGATTATAGGATTTTTCCTGTAAAAATTTTTCGCCCAGGATAAGGTCGCTTTCGCCCACATTCATAGCGTCATATCCGATCATATCCATTGCCTTCAGGGATATAAACGCATTGTAGGTTATGACCTGTCTGGTAAACTCATGGCTAAATAACGGCAGGGTATCGCCTACATCCAGAAGAAGGATATCTCCCGTCTCTTCTCTGGCCTTATTGATATAATTGGCCCTTCTCTCAAGGCCGCCAAAATCATCCTTAGGGCAATGACAATTCTCCAGCTCGCCTCTTTCGTCGCCTGTAAAAACAATAGTAAGTTTCTTCGGCTCAGCAAAGCAAGGCGAGGCTAATGAAATAAAAAATACCAGAGATATTAAGGATAAAATTATTTTTCTCATCATGCACCCATATTATATTACAAAAAAGGCCCGGACAAAACATTTTTCCAAAGTTTTGAACGGGCCTCTCTCCCAAAAGCCTTTATTTAAACTATATGACTTCGATTTTAGGCACAGGATGATCATGCACAGTGGCCACAAAGCCGGATGTAGATGAATTGCCTTCAACCTCAGAATCATCTATAACCGTAAGGTTAACCTTGTAAACTCCCAACTTTTTATACGCATGCTTCACCTTTATCCCTTCCGCTGTTTCTCCGTCGCCAAAATCCCATTTGTATGTCAACTTATCCCCGTCTGCGTCAGAAGATTTTGAGCCGTCAAATTCAACCTCATCATTCACGCAGCAAACCAGATTAGGCCCTGTATTTGCCATGGGAGGCGTATTCACCTTTATATAATTCGATTCAACTACCGAAGAACACCCTGTTTTCCTTCCGTCGTCAACGACAAGCATGACCTTGTAAAGCCCTCCTTTTGAATAGCTATGTTTCGCCAGGTTGCCGCTGCCGCTTGTGCCATCTCCGAAATCCCACGCGTAGTTTAGCCTATCCCCGTCAAAATCAGTTGACGCGGAGCTGTCAAAATTTACAAATTGCCCTACTGAAACAGCGTCTTTGGAAGCAGTCAACTCTGCCTTCGGCGCAGAATTCACGTCTACGAGGGTAGTATTGGTTGAGCTGGAGCAGTCTGTTTTTGTCCCGTCATTTATTGTAAGCTTTGCCTGATATAATCCGCTTTTCACGTATTTATGGGAAACTGCCTTGCCATCTCCCTTTTCTCCGTCTCCAAAATCCCACGCATAGCTAAGAGAATCTTCGTCAGCATCAGAAGACCCTGAAGCATCAAAATTCACATCCGCGCCTTCGCAGACCTTAAAATCGCTGCCCGCGTCTGCTATTGGGGCCCTGTTCAATATGACTGTTCTGGTGGCTACTGACCTGTCGCATTTTGCGTTTGTACTGTCCATAACCACGAGCTTCGCGACATATTCTCC
>JAGVFL010000029.1 GCA_020057645.1 Candidatus Omnitrophota bacterium | reverse complement strand
CTACGGGGTGGCCGTAGGTCTCCCCGTAGGTGGCTTCGCGATAATAGGCCTCCCCAGAGGTGGCGTAGCGGATCTGGAGTAGCGGAGCGCAGCTCCGCGCCTGCGCCTATCTGGAGTAGCGGAGCGCAGCTCCGCGCCTATGATGACTCCTGCGAGGTGGCAGGCTCCCCAAATAATAAAAAATACACTTGACTTTACTTTTTATTTGATATAAAGTATACTCAATATGGCTATCCAAAATACGAATATTCAGGATATAGTTTACAAGCGGCTTATCGCGGATGAAATAGTCAGATATCTGCCCACTAAAGATATCATAGTGCTGCATGGAGCCCGCCAGGTAGGCAAGACCTGCATTCTGTACTATCTGCAAAACCTGCTTAAGGAAAAACGCCTTGCCACGCACTTTATTGACCTGGAGGATTCTCGTTATGTACGCATCCTGGACGCGGGAGTAGAGGAGTTTATCAGATATCTTTCAGAAGAAGGTTTTGACGGGTCCAAATACACCGGGGCCAAAGAGAGATTATTTGTTTTTATCGATGAGATACAATATTTGGAAAACCCTTCGCCTTTTATGAAGATCATAGCGGACCACTACCCATGGCTTAAGCTCATCGTTTCCGGTTCATCCAGTTTTCAGATAAAGAAAAAATTTACAGACTCGCTTTCCGGCAGGACGGTAGATTTTGAGGTGTATAATTTATCGTTTACAGAGTTTTTGCTTTTTAAGAAATACCGGTTTTCGCCCGCGCCGGCTTATGGCTTGGGCTATAGGAAGCCCAACCATCGCCCTCTGGCTTATACGGAAAAGAAACTGCAAGAACTTAAGGCGCTTTATGAAGAATACGTTCTTTTCGGCGGTTATCCGAAGATAGTCCTGGCCGGTGATGTAAAGATTAAAGAAAAGTATCTCCAGCAGATCATAGATACATATATAAAGAAGGACATCCGGGATCTGGCGGGCATCAAGGATGTCAATAAATTTAACAGGCTTGTTGAAGCCTTGGCATCGCAGAGCGGACAGCTTTTAAATGTGTTTGAACTATCCAATACCTGCAATATCGCCAAGCCTACAGTAGAAAACTACCTGTTTTTACTGGAGCAAACGTATGTTGTTAAAAGCGTTCGGCCATTTAGCGGGAATTTGCGTTCGGAATTATCAAAAACGCCCAAAATATTTTTTTATGATACGGGCTTAATGCAGATGCTTTGGCTTAAAGAACTGCCGAAAGAGGTTATTGGCCAGGTTTTTGAAACCAGCATATTCGCGGAGCTGGTAAAGAAATACGGTTCGCAGCGGGTCGCCTATTGGCGCACCACCGATAAAAAAGAGATTGATTTTGTGCTAAAAAAAGGTAAAAGTTATCTGCCGTTGGAGGTAAAACTTAATTTTGCTCAGTTTAAAGCGTCTCCAATAAAGTATTTTAAAGAAAAATACCATATTAGTGAGCATAGGGTTGTGGGCCTCCATGGCAAAGTTAAAGATAAACAGTGTATCTACCCCTGGCAGCTGTAAACCCCGCACCATGCTTTTTGCCTATTTGGAGTAGCGGAGCGCAGCTCCGCGCCTATGCTATCCCTCTCCCTTTTTAAGGGAGAGGGCAGGGTGAGGGTTATATCTACCCTCTATCTACCCTCTGCCATTTTGTTCTTGCGCCTATCCCTAAAATCCGCTATAATCAAAAATATTGTTCGAGCCTGCCCCGTACCCTTGTGGTATGGGGCGACGAAATTAGGCACATATGTTATTTATAGTTGACAAATAACATAAATATGTTATTCTTATACTATGAGCTACCAAAGATTACTCAATTTAGATAAGATTTCAGGATCTCTGTTCTTATTTGGCCCGCGCATGACAGGAAAGACTTTTTTATTGCGTCGATTGCATCCGGCTTTATTTGTAGATTTACTGGATCCTGAAATAGAGCTTTCATTTTCACGAACTCCCGTTATATTCTGGGAAAAACTGCAGGCTTTACATAAAAATGACATGGTAATTGTGGATGAAGTCCATCGGGTTCCTGCGCTCTTGGATTATGTGCAGAAAGGGATAGAGGAGATCGGTTTAAGATTTATTCTTTCCGGTTCGAGCGCGCGCAAGTTAAAACGTGGCAGCGCTAATCTTTTAGGCGGGAGGGCGCTTGATTTGCGGCTTTATCCTTTAACCAATATTGAGGTTGGTAAGAAGTTTGATATTGGTATGGCTTTGTCTTATGGAACACTGCCTCGCGTAGTAACGACTTTCCTGGAAGGTAAAGTTAATGATGTGCGGCGGCAATTAAAGGCGTATTGTACAATTTACATCAAAGAAGAGATTCAGGCAGAAGCATTGACCCGCAATGTGAGCGCGTTTCAGAGATTTTTAAGCGTGGCGGCTCAAATGAACGCAGAGACAATTGAATTCGCTTCCGTGGCGCGCGATTCCTCGGTTCCCATGAGCACAGTTAAAGAATATTTTTCAATCCTTGAGGATACTCTTTTAGGCGATTTTCTGTGGCCGTGGGACAGGAGCGAGCGTAAGAAGGCGCGGCCAAAGTTTTATTTTTTTGACTGCGGCGTCATCCGGGCATTGCAGAACCGCTTGGTCGATCCTCCTACTCAGCAGGAGAAGGGTTTTTTATTCGAAACTTTTTTCTATAATGAATTAAAACGTATGCGGGATTATCATGAAAAACCGTATGAGCTTTCGTTTTGGCGGGAAGGAAAAAATGAAATTGATATACTTGTAACAGGCCCTCGCGGGCCGGTTATGGCTTTTGAGTGTAAAACATCAACAGACACGATATCAGACGTTACGCGCATAGCTTTTCGTAAACGGTTTCCTAAGCCGCCATTG
>JAGVFL010000148.1 GCA_020057645.1 Candidatus Omnitrophota bacterium | reverse complement strand
CAATGGCTACTATGAGCAAAATTGGCAGAATAAATAAAAGTATTCTTTTCATAGGCTATTCCTTTCATTATAAATAAAAAGCCGCTATCTGCTTTAATTCGCAGGATAGCGGCCCGACTACCCAAAAATCCTCCAGGAATATAAAAACATCCCCAGACCCCATTGATTATTTAAAACCTGTTTTCTAGTATATTGTAGCACACTTCTTCAAATAACAATAGCTTATAAATTATTCTTAAATTATTCTTAATCTAATAATTTGCGTAAATATCTTTGGCGTGGGTTTCAGTGAATTTAATGATTTGATTCATCATATTTACCGATTCAACAGGGTGTTTTCCTGCCGCGGTTTCTGCGGAAAGCATAAGATAATCAGAGCCGTCAAGAAGCGCATTGGCAACGTCAGTAACTTCTGGCCGCGTCGGCCTTAAGTTCTCAGTCATGCTCTCGAGCATTTGAGTTGCGGTAATCACGAATTTTTTCATGCGGTTGCATCTTCTAATGATCATCTTTTGGATCACGGCTATTTCATAAATAGGCAAAGATACCCCCATATCCCCTCTCGCAACCATAATCCCGTCAGAAACCGCGATGATTTCATCGATATTTTTTATACCCTGCCTGTTTTCAATTTTGGCAATTATTTTGCAATTCGGAAGCCTGTCTTTAACTAAATCCCTGAAATTCAAGATATCCTTCTTGCTTCTTACAAATGACTGGGCAATGTAGTCTACTTTATTTCTTACGCTGAACTCTATATCTTTTTTATCTTTATCAGTCAAGCCGCTGAACCTAAGGTTAATATCTGGTATATTTATGCCTTTATGCTCCTTCAGGACTCCCGGGACGATAACCTCTGTCTGAAGGCAGCTCTTGCTCCTTGATTTTACTTTAAGCGCTATATTTCCGTCATCAATGTATATAAACGAGCTATTTTTTATATCACTTAAAGGCCCTTCGTAATCAAAAGGTATCGAGCCTTTGCCGCAAAGAATTGCCCCATTACTCAAAAGAAGTGTTTGCCTTTTTTTCAAGATAACTTCTTTTTTAAGCTTTCCTATTCTTATCCTGTACCCCTCTAAATCGCCCAGTATCCTTAAGCGCCTTGAATATTTTTTGTTCAGGGTTCTTACCAGGTTAATAACTTTCGCGTGCTGGGCAAGGTTTCCGTGAGAAAAATTAAGGCGGGCTACATCCATACCTGCAAGCATCATCTTCCTTAAGCTAGAATAATTGCCGCTCGCAGGGCCGATTGTGCAGATTATTTTTGTTCTAACCATAGATTATTTCTTAAGTTCCTCGTCTACTTTCTTGATATATTTTTCCGGGTCTTTTTTGAATTCGTCAATGCATCCTGCGCAGCAAAAGTTGTAGATTTTACCTTCGTATTCATAGGTTGTTTTTGTTTCTTCATCAATCTTCTCGCCACTTACAGGGCAGATCTTATTGCCTATATCTACTGATTCTGCTGATGCAGGTTGACCAGCAGCTCCTTCTTCACCGTCCTGATGCTCAGCAGGCTCTGCCTTCGCCATTTGTTGATGCTTGCTATGCTGACCGCTGCCACACATCATCATTGCAGATGCTGAATTAGTTATCCACAACACCGCCACCCCTATCAA
Organism: Candidatus Omnitrophota bacterium; assembly: GCA_020057645.1. Classification (GTDB taxonomy): domain Bacteria; phylum Omnitrophota; class Gorgyraeia; order Gorgyraeales; family Gorgyraeaceae; genus UBA10183. The sequence goes on along the minus strand of JAGVFL010000148.1, from coordinate 2,618 downwards.
ACTTAAACAAATAACTTTCTTCATTTTTCTACCACTCCTTTCTGCTATTTTAAACAGCGTAAATTTTTATTTTCCTATTTGCTGCCTTCACGATTTCCATTGCCCAAAGTGGAAAAGATGAAATAATTACCACCAGAAACCAATCAAATGCTCCTAGCGGCTCTGTCTTAAATACTTTCTGCAACAACGGCACATAGACCGCTGCCATCTGTAATAAGAATGATACCCCTGTGGCCAGAATCAATTTCTTATTAGTAAAGATTCCTATCTTAAATAAAGATTCAGTCATGCTTCGGCAGTTAAAAGAATGAAATAACTGACTGCAAGAAAGGACAATAAAGGCAGCAGTCCTAGCGCGAGCCAGCCCTTCTTTTTCCACAAAAAGGACAAAACTAAAAGCCAAAAGGCTGCATATAGCAATAAATGCGCCTTGTCCTACCATCAGGATTGCCTTCTCTTTAGTTATTACACCTTCATTGGTGGGCCTGGGGTGACGCTTCATTATATTAGGGGCAACAGAATCTACGCCTAATGCCAAGGCGGGCAACCCGTCAGTGACAAGGTTTACCCATAAGATATGTATAGGTAATAATGGAACGGGCAAGCCTACAAGCGAAGAGACAAACATAACTAAGATTTCTCCTGCATTACAGGATAAGAGATAATGAATAAATTTCTTAATATTATCGTATATGCCTCTGCCTTCTTCCACAGCAGCCACAATAGAAGCAAAATTATCATCGGTAATGACCATGTCAGAAACTTCTTTGGTAACATCAGTGCCGGTGATACCCATAGCCACGCCTATATCTGCTTCTTTGACTGCTGGCGCATCATTAACGCCATCGCCAGTCATTGCTACAATCTCACCACGCTTGCGCCAAGCGCGCACAATCCTCAATTTATGCTCCGGGGAAACCCGGGCATACACTGGAATCATCTCTACTTCCTTAGTAAACTCCTCATCGCTCAATTTATCCAACTCCTCACCGGTCAGCGCAAGAGAATCCTCTTTAAAGAATCCCAATTCTTTGGCAATGGCTACAGCAGTATTTTTATGGTCACCTGTAATCATCACGGTTTTAATCCCTGCGGTTTTACATTCCTCCATCGCCTTCTTAACTTCTTCTCTCGGCGGGTCAATCATGGCAATCAGTCCTGCAAAAGTAAGATTTCTTTCAATTGACTTTGCCTCATATTTATCTGTAGCCTTATCTAACATCCTGTATGCCACTGCTAATACCCGCATCGCCTGATCGGCTAATTCACCATTTACCTTAAGGATATTTTCCCTGTCTTTGTCAGTTAATTCCCGGCTTATTCCTTTTTCTTCAATATTCATACAATCATCTAAAAGCACATCAGGCGCGCCTTTAACAAAAGCAATAATTTTATCCCTGTCACTGCGCACAATGGTCATCTTTTTACGCTCAGAATCAAAAGGGATTTCATCTAGAAAGGAAAAATCTTTTTCCTTTTCCTCCTTCCAGATATTAGCCTTGGCTGAAGCCACTAAAATGGCGCCTTCGGTAGGATCTCCCACAATTTTATAACTGTTGTTATCCTTAATCAGCTGGGCTCCATTGCATAAAACGCCTAAGCTTAAGGCTCTGTTTAACTCTTGATAATCATTAGGATTAATTGCCTTATCGTTATAAACAAATTCTCCCTTTGGCTCGTAGCCAATACCTGTTACCTTAAAAAGCGCGCCGCCTGCAAAAACTGCCTGAACCGTCATTTCATTTTTGGTTAAAGTACCTGTTTTATCAGAGCAGATAACCGTAGCGCAGCCCAGGGTTTCTACCGAGGAGAGCTTCCTAATCAGGGCATGGCGCTTCACCATTCGCTGGACACCTAAAGCCAATGCAATGGTTACTACTGCAGGAAGGCCCTCTGGAATAGCTGCGACTGCAAGGCTCACCGCAGTCAAAAATACATCAATAATCTTTCCGCCGCGCAGCCACTCTAATAGAAATACAATTCCTACTAAGACAAAACATAGGTACACTATCCACTTACCAAATTGCTCTAATTTTTTCTGTAAAGGCGTTGCCTCTTGTCCAATCTCCTGAATCATCCCGGCAATCTTACCTAGTTCGGTCTGCATACCGGTTTCCACTACTACTGCCCTGGCTTTACCGGAAGCAACCGATGTACCCATATAGAGCATATTAGCCCTATCAGCCAGAGGGATATCTTTCTCCTCTAATGAAAGTATGGTCTTGACTACAGGCGTAGACTCTCCGGTTAAGCTTGCTTCCAGAACACCAAAATTAGAGGTAAGCCATATAAGACGAGCATCAGCTGGGATATTATCTCCTGCTTCTAATTCAATTAAGTCGCCGGGAACTAATTCATTTGAAGGGATAACATTATGCTGTTCGTCACGGATAACCTTTGAGTTAGGTGAAGACAATTTCTTTAAGGCAGCTAAGGATTTTTCAGCGCGGTATTCCTGGATAAAACCTAAGATTGCATTAAGGATAACAATGGCTATAATCGCAAAGGCATCAACCCATTCTTTTAAGAATCCAGACACCAATGCCGCGCCAATCAAAATCCAGACAATGAAATCTTGAAACTGTTCCCAAAAAATACTTAAAGCAGAATGGCCTTTT
>JAGVFL010000159.1 GCA_020057645.1 Candidatus Omnitrophota bacterium | reverse complement strand
ATTTTTACATCCACATATTTCTGTCTAGACTCCTGTATTGAATTGCTTCGGACACATGATCCGGCCCTATGTTTTCTTTTCCTTCAAGGTCTGCGATGGTACGGGAGACGCGAAGTATTTTATCATAACAGCGCGCAGTGAAGCCAAGTTCTGTCAAAGCTATTTTTAATAAGTCCATGGAGACCTGGTCCAGCTTGCAATATTTTCTTACCATTCTATAACTCATCTGGGCGTTTGAAAAAACTCTGTCGTCTTTAAATCTTTTAAGCTGTATATCCCTGGCGATTTTTACCCTTTCGCGGATTATCTCTGATTTTTCTCCGGAAGTTTCATCAGACAAGTCTTTGTATTTAACAGAAGGGACTTCTATATGAATATCAATTCTGTCCAATAGAGGGCCTGAGACCTTTGACATGTATTTTTGTATCTGATTAGGCGTGCAATGGCATTCTTTTTTAGCATCGGTTAAATACCCGCAGGGGCAGGGATTCATCGCGCAGACAAGCATGAACTGGGAGGGATATTTGATTATGCTGTTTATCCTGGAGACTATAACATAGCCGTCTTCCAGAGGCTGTCTCAGGGCCTCAAGGACATTTCTATGGAATTCAGGTAATTCGTCCATAAATAGGACGCCGTTATGGGCAAGGCTCACTTCGCCAGGTTTAGGGATAGTTCCTCCGCCTACCAGCGATACATCAGAGGCAGTGTGATGCGGAGTCCTGAAAGGCCTTGTTCTTATAATAGAGCCTTTTGCAGGAATAAGGCCTGAGACGCTGTGGATCTTTGTGGTTTCGAGGGATTCTTCAATAGTCATTTCAGGTATTATTGTAGGAAGCCTTTTAGCCAGCATGGTTTTACCACTGCCCGGCGGGCCTATCATTATTATATTATGATTTCCAGCGCTGGCTATTTCCATTGCTCTTTTGGCTAGAAACTGGCCTTTTACATCTGAGAAGTCTACATCATAATTTTGCCTGTTTTCTGTCAGCATTTCTTTGGTAGGAGAGAGGGGTTCTATTTTATTTAGCCCATTCAGGAAGTTGCATATATTGCTAAGGGTATTTACAGGATAGGTTTGAACACCTTCTACTATGCTTGCTTCATGGGCATTTTCTTCAGGCAGGATAAGTTTCTTATGTGAATTCTTCAAAGACATAGCTATCGGCAGGGCCCCTTTTATAGGCCTTATTCTGCCATTCAGGGCAAGTTCTCCCAGGAATACAAAATCTTTTATGTTATTAAAGTCTATCTGGCCTGAGGCTGTAAGTATGCCTATTGCTATTGGAAGGTCAAAGCATGGGCCTTCTTTTTTGATGTCGCATGGAGCCAGGTTTATGGTAATCTTTTCAGCTGGGTATTCGAATTGACTGTTTTTTATAGCTGATTTTACCCTGTCCCTGGACTCTCTTATAGCAGTGTCAGGAAGGCCTACTATTACCACATTCGGCAGGCCTCTGGTTATATCCACTTCTATTTCAATAGGTTTTGCCTCAATACCTATTGTCGCAGCTGAAAGTATCCTTGATAACATGACCGCCTCCCTGTTAATTAAGGTTACACTTTGACATTGTCAGAATGTAAACTTATTTTGATTGTTATTATATATTAGACACATTAGAAGGGGTGTTTTCTTTCAAAAAAGTTAAAAAATAATGGGCTAACTTGACAATTATTGTTCTATAAGGTATACTTCGTTATAAAACATAATAAAGTATCATAATACATTATAAATAAAGACAGTATTTTATGAAAAAATTATATCTTGTTATCATATCTATAATTATATCAATGAGTTGCGTAGTTAAATCCGGATTTGCCGCAACTGTAGGAAATTCTCTTGATTTGGACGTTCCGGAGAGATCAGCTATATTAAGGCAGGAAGTGGTGGAAGGCACCCTGGATGAGTACGAACAAGCAGTAAAGGTAAAGGCTTCGTTTGATATGGAATTTGTTTTTAATAAGGATTTACATACAACTAATGAACTGAAGGGAGCTGAGTTAAAAGGCCAATGGTTTATGGGAAAATTAGGACTGACCCTTTTCAATAGGGTAGAGCCATATATCAAAATAGGCACATCTAATTTAGAAGTAAAATGGAAACATGGCGCTCAAGAGATTGAAGTAGATGCTGATTCTGGATTTGTGTTCGGAGGAGGCGTAAAGGCTAATATATGGGAATTTGAGAACTCAGGCATAAGGTTAACCGGAGACGCGCAATACAGGACCACAGAGCCTGATGTTAGCGAAATTACCGTCAGCGGAACCAGCGTTATTGATAAAGGCGCTACATTTAAAGTTGATGAGTGGCAGGCGAGCTTGCTTGCAAGCAAGAAATTTGAGATCCCGTTAAAATTGCAGAGTATTTATGTTGTGCCTTATACCGGCGTAACATACGCTGATTCGAAGGTGGATGTGAGTTTTAAAAACCCTAATGCGCCCGGAACAGATTACTCGCTTTTTGACGCGAACAATAAGAAACTTTATGGTTTTGTATTAGGATGCGATATAGTGCCTAGTTTAGGCAGTTCTTTTGTTTATAGCTTAGAACTCAGGCTTGTGGATGAGGTTGCGTTGAGCTTAGGCGGCACAGTGAAGTTTTAAGGAGACTGAAAATGAGAAAAAATATCGTAATAGCGACAATTTTATCTTTATTTTTTGCAAGCGCTTCTTTTGCTGCAACTGTAGGCGGGCCAGCTGATATGACAGTGCCTGAGGCTCCGTTCTTCTCAAAGGCAAGGGCTATAAGAGACACTTTGGATTCTTATGAAGCAGCAGTAAACGTAAAAGCAGGCTTTGATGTGGAATTTATATCTAAAAAAGAACTTCAGGCTGCTCCTAGTGATGATACGAATATCAAGATGGAAGGCCAGAATGTAAATGTAAAATTTTCAATGAATTATTCAGATGTCTTAGAGCCATATGTGAAAATAGGAACTTCTAATCTGAGGGTCAAATGGGAACAGCATAATCAGAATATTGTGGTGGAGGCGCAGCCGGGGTTTGTATTAGGCGGAGGGTTAAAGGCAAAATTATGGGAATTTGCCAGTACGGGTATAAAATTAACCATGGATGGCCAGTATAAAGATACCCAGCTGGATTTTGATAAAGCCAAAATAGGAGGTTCGACCTCTACAGCCTCTGCTACTAATGAGACATTTAACATAAAAGAGTGGCAGATAAGCTTATTAGCCAGTAAGAAATTCATATTTCCCATGGGCATGCAGGATTGCTATACTGTGCCGTATATGGGAGTTACTTATTCAGATTCAGATGTTAAAGTGGAATTTACGCAGAGCACGACAGGTTTGCTCTATTCTACATATAATGCCAGTAATAAGAACCCAATAGGATTTGTTCTGGGATGCGATATAATACCTTCTCTTTCGAGCTGGTACTTGTATAGTTTTGAATTAAGGCTTATTAACGAAACAGCATTTTCGTTGTCCGGCACAATGAAGTTTTAATAATATTAAAATTCGCATTTGCGAATTTTGCTT
>JAGVFL010000095.1 GCA_020057645.1 Candidatus Omnitrophota bacterium | reverse complement strand
GCCTGTCAGGCGAAATAACGGCCAATGTTTCTCCGTCTTGAGCCGCAAGAATCATGCCCTTGCTTTCCACCCCTCTTATTACAGCCGGCTCAAGGTTTTCAACCACAACCACCAACTTGCCCAAAAGCTCCTCTTTAGTATACCCTTTTTTTATTCCAGCGACAACCTCTCTCTCTTCTTCTCCTATCATGACGCGCACAATATACAGCCTATCCGCATTAGGGTGGTCTATTATTTCTTTTATCTTAGCAACCCTCAAGTTTAGCTTTTTAAATTCTTCTATAGTTATCATCGATTCTCCTAAGGTCTTTTCAGGGTATTTAAATGCGTTATCAATATGGCTTCTGATTCAGGATCAATCTTTCCGAATTTCATGCCTGTATAAAACATCCTTCTTCCGTCTTTGTCCGGAGAGCGCAGCTCTTTTACCCACATGACAGAACCTGTTAATCTCACGGGTTTTGAAAAACCCGGCACTTCTATTTCTACAGCCAGCGTGTCTTTCTTTTTGAGTTTCTCGTAAGTAGAAATGCAAAGGCCTTTTCTGGACACGTTCCGCATCTTGGTATTGCCCTGGCTTGATTCGGAGCCGATACGGTTATATCTTATTTTCATGTCTTCCTGAAACCGCACAAATCTTCTTTTTTCCCTCAGTATCCAGTATTTATTTGCGATGCCGTGCGTTACGCCTTTTCTTGCCATGACCTCTTCTTTTAAGGTGATGCCCAGTATTAAAACCAATATGAGAAGAATAATCGTATATATCAGGTACATTTTGAATCTCCTATGAGCACGCCATTATTTCTGTGCGGGCGAATTGAACCCTTGACACGGAACATCAATATTAAAACTTCGATTCTTTCGTGTCAAGGGTAAATTCAGCCATAAACTTACGTTCGCTATCGCTCCGTAAGTTTAGGCTTCATTTAAATCTCCGCTAATTCGTACCGGCTAACGCCTAATTTTATTTTTTCAGCGTGCTTTATTTGCGCGAGCGGGTCTATATCCGGAAATATTTCTTTAAATTTAGTTATGCCTACGATATCCATCGAAGCCTTGTCTACCGCAACCGGGTCCATGCCGCATATTATGCCTATGTCAGGCACGATAGGCGTTTCGTTTTTTGACATGCAATCGCAGTTTTTTGTCACGTGCTCCAGGAAATTTAAATATACAATTTTGGAACCCAGGGCCTTTTTTACGCCTAAAGCATATTCTACCATTTTTTCCTGGAATTTTACAACATTTTCGTCGTATTTTATCTCAATGGCGCCTGTCCTGCACGCTACGGTGCATTCGCCGCAGCCAATGCATCTTTCTTTTACGAGCACGGCTTTTTTCTTTTTTATGCCTATTGCGTTCGCAGGGCACACGTTCATGCACGCGCCGCAGCCAATGCATTTTTCAACGGTTATCTCAGGAAGAGTGCCGGAATGCTGCAGGAGCTTGCCCTGGCGCGAAGCGCAGCCCATGCCAAGGTTTTTAAGCGCGCCTGCAAACCCTGATTGCATATGGCCCGTTACATGCGATAGGAAAATCGCATTATCGCTTTCGCATATGCCTCTGGCTATTTTAACGTTCTCAAAATGGTCTCCGCGTATTGATATATTCTGCCCATCGCGTCCGCGCAAGCCGTCAGCTATTATCACAGGTATCCCGAGTTTATCAAGGCTGTAGCCATGGCCCGCTGCAACGTGAAGATGCCCTACCGCGTTAGACCTTTTCTCTCTATAAAGCGTGTTTGTCTCAACTATGAAAAGATTTTCCGTCTTCTGCTTTAAAGAGCTTATAAAATCTGTCAGCCATGCCGGTTTTATATACCCATCAGCTCCTTCTTCCCCAAATGTTAATTTTATGGCGGTAAAACTGTTTTTATCTATAAAGCCGGCCATCGGCTCCAGATATTTCCATGCAGATAAAATAGTTTCGCTTATTTTCCGGTCGCCGGACCAATCCTGAAGCCTTTTTATATAGACCTTACTTGTCGTTATTTTGGGAGCTGTTTTTGAATGATTCTGCAAAGGCTATCCTCCTGGATATCGGCGGATGATCATAGAGCATTATTTCATAAATCCTGCCGGGATTTACATCTGCCAGGTTCTGTTCTCCGAGTTTTTTCATTGTAGACATAAAGGCGCCGGCGTTACCGGTAGTTTTCAGCGAAAACTCATCCGCGGCCTTTTCCAATCGCCTTGAAAAGGCATTGGCAATAGGAATAAACAGCGCATTAAGAGCGGTTACTGCAAAGTATATCAATACAATCGATTCGTAATCATAAAGCAGTTTATATCCGAAAAAGCCATACAATTTTAAAAATATGCCGTTTGCAAAAAAGAACGTTATGAGAGTAAGGATGCCGCCTGATATTATAAGTTTCCACATGTGATTTAACTTGTGGTGCCCTAGCTCGTGAGCCATCACGGATTCTATTTCATCATGGTTGAAATTTGAAATAAGCGTATCGCAAAGCACTATCCTTTTCTGCCTGCCAAGGCCCAAGAGCGCCGCGTTAGCTTTTTTTGTATCCTTGCTGATGTTTAGTTCATACACCCCTCCTGCCTTAAAACCGGCCTTTGAGACAAGCCGGTTCATCCTGTTTTCCAATGCCGCGTCTTTTAAAGGGGAATATTTATAAAAAAGAGGCACTATTGTGACAGGCGCGAATTTTGCCAATATGATTGAAACAGAAAACCATAAAAGAGCTGTCCATAGCCACCAGTAAAGAGGATCTGATTTTAAAAAGGCGTATAGCGCAGCCACAAGAGGCGCGCTTATTATAAAAGCGATGATATTTTTCTTAGCCTCTCTCGCGGCCCATCTTTTTAATGTTTGGTTGGAAAGAGAAAATCTATGCTCCAATAAGAACCCGGAATAAAACTCCAGCGGCAGGTTTATGGCATAATAAAGCGCTCCCACGAGAACGTAGAATATGATCAAATTAATATAGTCATTTTGAGAGATTAACTGCGATACATTTTTGCAATAGGTAGGCGTATCCGTAATCAAGAATATCCACAGCAATAAAGGCGTCAGAAATATATTTATTAACGCAATCCTGTGTTTTATCGCGGAATACTCTTTTGTCTTGTCCGGCATTTAACCTTTTCTGGTTTCTGCCATGTAGGCATTTCTTATAGCGTTAAACACGTCTATGTATTCTTTGCTTCTGTAATCAGGAAACGTCCATTCAAACGGTTTAAAACCGCCTTTTCTCCACATGAGCGTAACCTCCGCATATATGCCATGGTTTAAATATATCCTGTGGAAATAATCTTTTGTAGTGGCCAGAATAAGCTTTGAATCGGATACGTAGCCGGGATCGATATTTACCCGCCTTTTTTTATCCGCGCTGAGTTTTTCTTCTATGGAGTTAGTTAAGAGCTTTATCTTTGCGATTTTTTCCGGAGAGACAGATTTTTTAAAAGAGATGAAATTTCTCTTTAGCGCACCGCCGAATTCTTTTTTATAATATCCCGTGTGGTTAAAAGAAATGACCGGGCTTTTGTAATCTATGGGGCCGAAGT
>JAGVFL010000028.1 GCA_020057645.1 Candidatus Omnitrophota bacterium | reverse complement strand
TGGGACAGCGGGTTTTCCTATCCTTGCTAATCCAGGCCAGTCCTGTTTTGCGATTAAGTAGATTATTTCTTCCTGCTGATTCTCAGGAGGCCAGTTAAGTCTGGCGAGGATTTCTGCTGCTCCATTACTGACATTCTGGTCTTTATCTTTCAATTTCTTCTCAAGATATGGTATTACAGGCTCTCCTATGTTTAATAAGATTCTCTTCGCTTCTTTTGTCTCATAAAGATCATGTAAAAAGATATTGAAAAGATAAGGTATTGAGAATTTTCCTTCTGGATCTATCTTGCCAAGAGCAAGTATGGATTCTTTTATAATCTTTCTGTAAAGATCAAACGAAGGATGGGTGTTCCTTATTGCAAATTTTGAGAGCTTTATTATATAAGGGGCAGCGCCTACTGCAGCCGGGCCTATATCACCAATAGATCTCAGTATATCTTCGCGGAAGCTATAAATATGATTCTCGCCTCTCCTCCACCAATGTCCATATGCCTCTTTGGCAAGTATGTGTGTTATTTTCGGAGCGAGAGCCGGGTTATTTTTTGCTATTTTTGCAAGAGTGCCCAAGGCTAGATCATAACCTTCGTAGACATTTCTATTTTTTACCAAAGATAAACGTAGGTAAGGGACGGCTGGTTCGCCTATTTTTACAAGAGAATCCATGTCTTTTTTTTCAATAAGTCTCTCAATATTAATGGCTTCATTAGAAGCAAGCCTCTCTTTTTTCTGAAGCTCTATATATTCTTTCATTATGGAATTACATTGTAAAGGAGGTCTAAGTTTAAAAGAATCAGGCAAGGTATATGCAATCTCAGAACACAAAAATACCCCTATTATCACGAATATTAAAACTATATTAGATATTTTATGTATTTTTCCCATAATTTAAACTCTTTAAAAAGTATTGAATATCAGTGGACATAAAAAGACCATATCTCTCCCCTGGCCTTATCTATTTGTATTTTATTGTGTTAGATTATATCAGATTATCTATGCTGTGTCAATATTTTTATATCTATCTTATCCTGACTGCGCCTTGATATCTTTTTTATCTTTATTAAGTCTTTTAACCCTATAAAGAATACCTTTTCATTCCCGTATTTGACTCTCTTTTTATTTTTCCAAAGTTTTTTAAAATCGACTCTCGGGATCGAAGTTATAATGTCTATCCTTACCGGTTCGTACCCCAATTGGATAATCCTGCCTTTTTCAATGAAGTCCTTTGGAGAAAGATTGAGGCTTTCGAAACCAAATTCATTCAATGCTTTGATTATCTTCTTACCGTTTTTAATATCCGGCTCCACTAAGATATCCATATCTTTTGTATACCGCGGCCTTGCATAAAAAGCCACTGCGTAAGCGCCGATAACACAGTATCTTACTTTATTTTTATTGAATAATCTTAATATGTCTTCGTAGTCTCTTTCTGCCTGCATTTTTCAATTGCCCTCTCATCCTGAAATGCTCTTCTCTCAAAAATTGCACCATATCCAATCTCTCTGAGCCATTCATATTGGAATAATATTTTTCATCAAATTCTTCCGCTTCTTTAAATGAATTCGCTTTATGTATCCAGGCTTTTTTCATGTCAACCTTTTTTATTATTATATCATAACATCAACCCTGGCAAAGGTATAATTTTTATATGTATTAATTCTGTTCAATATGCGTTAGCTCGGTTATCGGCTGAAATCATAAAGACTATCTTTTTATGGTCATCTATTGTGTAAAAAAACCTATAAGAGCCTATTCTATAGCGCCATGTCTCAGGAGTATAACCTACGAGCTTTTTTATATTTTTGCCAAAATATGGCTGGCGTCTCAACTGCGGATACACATAAGCGAGAAGTTTCTTCTGTATTCGGGCCTGCTGCCCTATGAATTCGGACTCCATGTCTTCCAAAAACTGCTCTGTTTCAAATATCTTGAAATTATCCAACCAGTTTTCCATTCTTATTCTTGGCATGGCTATGGCCTGTTTTCAATTTTCCCATCAGTTTTTTGTCAGACCTGATCTGAGCCATTTCAATCGGATCCACGAAATAAGATGCTTCTACTTCCCTTAGTACAGCGGAAGTTATAAAGTTAGATATAGGCCTATGCTCGATCTTGGCTATTGTCGATATCTCCTTATACTCGTCTTCTGACAATCTTAATGTTATTACCTTGGACATTTTACTCCCCCTTTTTTATCTTTGTATTCAATTATATTCTATCATATTCTAATATATTTGTCAATATGATAAGTTAATATTAAATTTTAGCTCTTTGGAGTTTTCGAGCTTAATCTGCCATCTGGGGATTACGCAGGATGCCTGGAAGTTCAGCTCGTAGGCCCTTTCAGACTGGGATACTGTCTTGACCGGAAAATACCATATGCTTTCCGGCTTATTAGAAAATGTAAAGTCGATATCCAGTTCTTTTCCAGAGTCCTTTATTGAAAATGAAGCCCACCCGGGTTTCAGCCCGGGGTCCCTTGGGCGAAATACTGAGCCCGCCATTGATTCCTGCGGCGGGCGAATGTACAAATCAGCTCCCGGGATAGACCC
>JAGVFL010000123.1 GCA_020057645.1 Candidatus Omnitrophota bacterium | reverse complement strand
TGGTTGTTATTGAAGGCGCAGGCTCTCCTAGCGAGGTAAACCTGAAGGCGCACGATATAGTAAATATGTATATGTCTAAAATTGCCAGTGCTCCAGTAATTTTGGTAGGCGATATTGACAAAGGCGGAGTTTTTGCTTGGATTGTGGGCACACTTGAGTTATTGACAAAGGAAGAAAGAAAACGGATAAAAGGTATTATCATCAATAAATTCAGAGGGGATAAGAGACTGCTGAAATCAGGAATAGATTTCCTTGAGAAAAAAACAGGCATAAAAGTCTTAGCCGTTATACCTTATTTTAAGGATATAAAGATTCCTGAGGAAGATTCTGTCCCGCTTGAGAACTCTAGACGAATGACGAATGACGAACGACGAACGACGAAACAAATAGATATAGCGGTAATTAAGCTGCCGCACATGTCCAATTTTACGGACTTTGATGCCTTGAAAAACGAACCTGATGTCAGACTGCGCTATGTAACTAGCGAGGCCGAACTGAATAATCCGGATGCGCTGGTTATCCCCGGAACGAAAAGCACCATAGCGGATTTGAGTTACCTGAAAAAATCCGGTTTGGCGGAAAGGATATTGTCGCTTGTCAAAGACTGTCCCGCGTTTCATCTAATCGGAATCTGCGGCGGATACCAGATACTAGGAGAGAAAATTTACGACCGCAATAAAACAGAATCAGTAAAATTGGCGGTTAAAGGCCTGGGGATTTTGCCTGTTGTTACCAGTTTTGAACAGGAAAAGATTTTATCTCAGGTGAAGGCCGTGGAAATAAGCTCAGGCCTGAAAGTAACCGGTTATGAGATTCATCATGGCAGGACGCAGATACTAAAGGAGCGCAAACCTGTTTTTAAAATTCTCGAACGGCAGGGGAAGAAGACAAAAGATGTTGATGGGGCGTTTGCCGAAAATGGCAGAATCTGGGGCACGTATATCCATGGGGTATTTGATGAGGATAATTTTAGAAGAAATTTTCTGAATAAGCTGAGATTAAAGAAAGGCTGGCCGTGTTTAGTTCAGATAACGAATTTTAACCCGGATAAAGAATTTGACAAACTTGCCCGGCTTGTCAGGGAGAATATGAATATGGATTTATTGTATAAAATCGTAGGTTCCGGACTATGAGTTATGAATTATTAATTATTCCTCTTGCGTATCTTCTGGATCTGGTTTTTGGCGACCCCGAGTGGCATTGGCATCCGGTAAGGCTTATCGGAAGGCTGATCGAAAAGCTGGAAAATAAATTAAACTCGGGCAGAGTGAATAAGAAATTCTGCGGGGCCATATTGGTTATCTTGGTAGTTGGGGCAACTGCTTTTTGCGTCTGGGGGGCATTAAGGTTAGCCAAATTTATCCATCCGTTTTTCTACTATGGCGCTTCTGTATTGTTTATTTATTTTTCACTTTCAATCAAGTCCCTGGCAGTTGAGGCAGGCAGGGTTTACAAAGACCTGAAGTCCGGGGATATTCAGAAGGCAAGAGATGATCTTTCCATGATTGTAGGCAGGGATACAAAAGGATTAGATGAGCCGGAAATAATCAGGGCATCTGTGGAAACAGTGGCAGAAAGTACCATGGACGGCATAGTTGCGCCTTTGTTCTATGCTTTTTTAGGAGGCCCTGTGCTGGCATGGGCTTATAAAGCCATAAATACTTTAGACTCTATGGTGGGATACAGAAGCGAAAGATTTATAGAATTTGGCAGGGCATCCGCTCTGCTGGATGGGGCGATGAGTTTTATTCCCGCAAAAATAACCTGTTTTTTAATCAGCATCTCCAGCTTTTGTTATGGAAAGGACTGGGTTAACTCGCTTAAGCAGGGATCGAAATACTTCTTTCAAGGGCCAAAAATTAACAGCGAGTCAACAGAAGCGGCTATGGCAGGAGGCCTTAAGATCCGATTAGGGGGCGTAAATTTTTATAATTCAGACCCCATATATAAACCATTTATTGGCGAGGATTCTCAGCCGTTAGCTATTGAACATATTCGAGAGAGTATTCGGATTGCATACATATCTTCTGCGCTAATGTTAGTTTTAGGGATGATAGTTCAGACTGTAGGGCAGGTTTAAACCTGCCCTACAGTCTGAGGAGGTTCTGTATGAAAGCCGTAGGGCTGTGGAGCGGAGGTAAAGATAGTTGTTTTGCCTGTTATAAGGCTATGGCTTCAGGTTATGAAGTTTTGGCCTTGTTTAATTTTATACAAGCGGGCGGCGAAGAGTCATTATCCCATGGCCTGCCTTCAGGGGCTATTCTTAAACAGGCAGAGCTTACTGGAATTCCAATTGTACAAAAGGCTATGCCTAACGACGGGGTTTACCGGGAAAAATTCAAGGATTTAATTTTTACCTGGAAAAAGAAAGAAGGGATCGAAGGCATTGTTTTTGGTGATATATATCTGCAGGAACATAAGGACTGGATTGACAGGGTTTGCAGGGAATTAGATGTAGAGGCAATCCTGCCTTTATGGGGCAGGGATACCAAAGAATTAATTCTGGAAATTGTCAATTCCGGTTTTAAAGCCGTAGTGGTCTCAACCAGGGCTGATCTTTTGGGCAGGGAATGGCTGGGCCGCAAGGTAGACAAAGGATTTATTGAAGAACTAAGCCCGGAGATTGACCCCTGTGGAGAAAAAGGTGAATTTCATACCTTTGTCTATGACGGCCCTATTTTTATAAAACCAGTAGAGTTCACAACCGGAAAAAAGATGCTGAAAAATAACTATTGGTTTTTAGAGGTATCTATTAAATGAGATTAAAATTATTAACCATTATATTCTGCGCTGGTTTGTTGTTACAGGGAAGCGGTTTTGCCAAAGAAAATTATCCGCAAAGGATTATTTCTCTGGGGCCGGCGATAACTGAAGAACTTTTTCTTCTGGGAGCAAGCGATAGATTGGTTGGCTGCACTGTATATTGCCAAAGACCTGAGGAGGCAAAAAAGAAGGAAAAAATCGGCACTGTAATTGAGGTCAATTTGGAAAAAATTATAGCCCTTCAACCTGATGTGGTACTGGCAGCGTCATTAACGAACCCCAAGGCAATAGAAAAATTGAAAAATTTAGGAATAAAGGTAATTGAATTTCCCGCTGCAAGAAATTTTAACGAGATCTGCTCATCATTTTTGGAATTGGGAAGGATTGTGGGCAGGGAAAAAGAGGCAGAGGAAATTATAAAAACCGCCAGAAATAAGGTTAGCGCCCTGACAGCAAAACTACACGGCTTGCCAAAACCAAGAGTTTTTATTCAGGTGGGCGCAAAGCCTCTGGTTACGGTAACCGAGGATTCATTTGTGAATGATTTCATAGAATTTTCCGGCGGCATAAATATCGCTGAGGGGATAATGTATCCGCGTTATTCAAGAGAAAAAGTTCTTGAAAGCAATCCTGAAGTGATATTCATTGTAACTATGGGTATTAATGGAGAAAAGGAACGGGAAACCTGGCAGGGTTACAGGGCGCTAAAGGCCGCAAGAGATAATAGGATTTATATTCTTGATTCTTACTGGCTTTGCAGCCCTACGCCGGTAAGTTTTGTTGAAGCATTGGAAACAATAGCAGGCTTGCTGCATCCGAAAACAATATGAACGTTAATAGAATTTCTAACAGAGTTTTCTGGGTATTAATGCTGGGAGGGATACTTCTATGCGTGGCTATTTTTTCTTTAGCGGTTGGCCCTGTGGGAATACCTGTTAAGAAAATTATTCCAATACTTCTAGAGGGGAAAGGCACTGTTGAATATAACATTCTCTTTGATATCCGCCTGCCGCGCATTATTCTGGGTTTTGCCATTGGCGGCGCGTTAAGCCTGGCAGGAATAATTCTACAGGGGATGTTCCGTAATCCCCTGGTTGAGCCGTATACGCTGGGTATTTCCGGAGGAGCGGCATTAAGTGTATCCTTGAATATTATCTTTGGTTTGTACAAGATAGGCATCCTGACATTGCCTTTTTTTGGCTTTTTAGGAGCGGCGGCGGTCATAATGATAGTGTATTTTTTGAACATGAGAAAAGGCATAGTAAAACTCCATGGATTACTTTTGAACGGCGTGATGATTAGTTTTATATCTTCTTCCTTAATTATGCTTATTATGTCTTTATCGCGCAGTGAGGATCTTCATGGGATTGTGTTTTGGATAATGGGATCCTTGGAGGAGCCGGATTGGACTATTATTAAAGTAACGGTTTCGGCGGCCATCGTCCTTCTTGTTATTTCCCATCTATTTTGTCTCGACCTTAATGCATTTTCCCTGGGAGAAGAAGAGGCCCTCCATCTTGGAGTGCCTATAGAGAGAACCAAACGGTTACTTTTTATTATAGCTTCTTTACTTACAGGTTTTAGCGTTTCCGTAGCCGGCATGATTGGGTTTGTCGGCCTGGTCGTGCCGCATTTTGTCAGGATGTTTGTGGGCAGTGATCATCGGATATCACTGATAGCCGCATTTTTAGCCGGAGGGGCATTTTTAATCTTTTGCGATACCTTGGCCAGAACAATCATTGCTCCTCTGGAATTGCCTGTCGGAGTTATTACCGGGATATTAGGAGGCAGTCTTTTTGTCTATGCGTTGGCCAAAAGAGAAATTCATTGAGGAGAGATTAGTGCTTGAGATAATAAATCTAACGTGCGGATACGGGACAAAGATTGTGCTTTACGACATCAGTTTTAATATAAATAGGGGTGAATTTTTGGGAATCATCGGGCCTAACGGCTCAGGTAAAACTACGCTCCTGCGCGCGCTCTCTCGGGCCATTGCGCCAATGAAAGGAAAAATCCTTGTGGAAGGGAAAAATATCCGAACTGCGCCGTCAAAGGAGTTAGCGAGAGATATTGCCGTGGTTTCGCAAAATTCGCCTTTAAATCATATGAGCGTAGAAGAATTTATCCTTTTAGGAAGGATTCCCCATTACCAGGGATTCCAGTTTTTCGAGACAAAAAAAGACTTGGAAATTGCCGGGCGGTCTATGGATTTAACAGGTATCTTCAAACTTAAAAGCCAGTCTTTAAGTCAAATCAGCGGAGGAGAAAGACAGCTTGTTCTCATTGCCCGCGCTCTCGCGCAGGAACCCAAGGTGCTCTTGTTGGATGAACCGACCGCGCACCTGGATATTGCCCATCAGGTAGGAATCTTAGATCTTATAAAGAGGTTGAATAAAGAATTCGCTCTTACAGTAATCATAGTCCTGCATGACCTGAATTTAGCCAGCGAATACTGCCAGAAACTCCTGCTTAT
>JAGVFL010000179.1 GCA_020057645.1 Candidatus Omnitrophota bacterium | reverse complement strand
CAAATTCTATAACCGCAAAACCATCTTCTATTCTTAATTTAAGATTATTCTGCATGGTTAATCTCTTTCCACGATTACAGCCGCGCCCTGGCCGCCGCCAACGCACAACGAAACCAGGCCAAGTTTAAGGTTTCTTTTTTTCATCTCTTTAAGTATAGTAAGTATAAGCCTTGAACCAGTAGTCCCTACTGGATGGCCGAGCGCAATTGCCCCGCCATTAACATTTAGTATATCTCTATTTAACGCGCCTACCTTATCAATTGCCAATTGCCTTTCGCAGGCAATGACTTGAGCTGCGAAAGCCTCATTTATCTCGAAAAGTTCAATATCGCTTAATTTTAATTTTGCCTTTGCCAGCACTTCAGGTATCGCGAACGCAGGGCCGATTCCCATTTTACCCGGCTCAACCCCTACATAGGCATACGCGCGGATAAAGCCTAAAGGCGTAAAGCCTGATGCTCTTGCCTTTTCTTCTTTCATCACCAGGACCGCGGCCGCCCCATCAGTGACCTGGCAGGAATTCCCTATTGTCACAGTGCCTGAATAGCGATCAAAATACGGTTTGAGCTTAGAGAGGTCTTCCATGCTGATATTTTCCCTTACGCCATTGTCATTTTCTACTACTTTATCGTATTTTGGGCCTCGTATCACAGGAACAATTTCTTCTTTTAATTTTTCCTTCGCCAGAAGCGCGCGCTTATGGCTTATCAAGGCGAATTCATCCTGCTCTTTTCTTGTAATGCCGTATTCCTTAGCAAGAACCTCTGCTGTCTGGCCCATATTCAACCCGCAGATAATATCCGATAACCCCAGCTGCAACCCTATTACCGGCTTCAAAAAATGCCTCGGCCTGAAACTTAATAAATTAACCAGCTTTTCTAGGGCGCTCTTGGACTTCGAAAGCTTAAAAAATATCTTTGTAGCATCTCTATTATATATTAAAGGTATATTTGACATGGATTCTGCGCCGCCTGCTATCACTATTTCATCAAGACCTGAATTTATCTTCTCAAGAGCGCTGGTTACAGACTCAAAACCAGAAGCGCAATTCCTGGAAACTGTATAGCTAGGCTTTTCTTTGGGTATTCCGGCCATAATTGATATTATACGAGCTACATTGCTTGCTTCCGGAGATTGAGCTACTGACCCAAAAATTACCTCATCTACTTTGCCCGGATCCAGGCCACTCCTTTCCAGCAGCTCTCTCACCGCAATCCTTCCCAATTCATGGACGCCCATATCCTCAAAATCTGTCCAGGCCTTTACAAAAGGCGTCCTGATGCCATCAACTATTGCAATGCGCGACATAACTATCTCCCTTCAAATAAGTTTACACTCTGACATTGTTAAAGTGTAAACTTATTTTGGCCGCAAGTCCATTATCCTTTTCACCTTATGGGATGTTTCCATCTCTACGCGCTCAAGCATTTCTTTATGCGGTAATATGATTATTCTATTCGGTATAATCTCAGTCGCTGCCTGAATCCTGGAATTTAGACTTTCTTTTAATGCCTGGTGGTCTAGATTGCCTGTCAAACTCGCATAAATGATCAACTCATCAATCTCATAAGGATCATTATCTTTCTTTCTTATCTCAATCTGCCATTCGTCAATCCTTTTTTCACCCTCAAGGATTGAGCTAAGGATATTTAGATTAACCAATGTGCCTTTTATCTTGGAAAACATGAGGTTCTTGATATTGGAAACTCTGGATATCTTACTTGAGATGCGCGGGACAGTCCTTTTGCAATACGGGCATCTCCTATAGGTAATGCCTCCTTTAACCAGATCCCCTGTCCTGTAACGCAAAACACAGCTTCCTCTGGCTTCAATAGCTGTATAAACAAGTTCTCCGTCTTCGCCTTCTCCTCTAACCTCCCCTGTATCAGGGTCTATAATCTCAAAAATCTCTTTATCAGGATATGTATGGTAGCCGCTGGAAAGTTTTATAGGCGCAGGGCATTCTCCCCATGCGCATTTCGCTTCTGTAAAACCGTATGTGCCCATGATCCTTACATGTTTTGCGCCCATACTTTTAAGCAAGCCTGCCAGCTTTTCTTTAAATCCTACCGGAACAGCCACCGCGCCCAGGATTACTTTTTGAACAGAGTCCAGGTGTATCCCCATCTCTTTTGCCGAGCGCACTACATGATATAAATAACTTGGCACGCCTATCAGGACATCCGGATTCACCTTCTTTATAGCCTCGATATTCCCCTTGGTGCCCATAACCTTGCCGCCGCCGGTGCTTAGAACAAAATTATCGTGCGTAAGCCCTGCGAACACTGTCTGCCAGAAAGCAAGGTGCGGAGCATAAGGAAATAAATTTACAGCCCGTATCTGGCTCTTTGCTTTAAAAACCTCCAGCAGCCTGTATCCTGAAATGCGCAGATTATTGATATCATAATCAGAATATAAAAATGAAACAGGGTCGTGAGTTGTCCCTGTTGTAGCTGTAAGGAAAATAGGTCGATATTCCTTATCAAGACGCGCCTTTACATAGGATTTGCCTTTCAATAATTTCAATAGGCCCAGTTTAAATAATCTGGCTTTAGGCCAGTATTTTTTTATTAGCACCTCATCTGGCTGCAATATAAAATCCATAAAACCATGCGGGCTTGCGCCATGAGGCAGAAAATCCTCTTTTCTGGTAAATGGGATTATCTTAAGGTCTTCTACGGTTTTTATATGCCTGGGGTTTATGCTATAACGGTCCAGCAGTTTGCGATAATACGGGCTGAAAGGATAGAGCTGATTGGTGACAAAATTGCGCAGTTTCTGATTCTGGATCTTCTTTAGTTCTTCTCGGGGCAGGAAACTTAATTTATTCCAATAGTCCATATTATTTGATGCGTTTTTCCCTTCTTAACCTCAGCTCTTTATTTTTCTCAATCTCTTCTTTTGTCTTTAAGAGAAGGCCGGGCACCTTTGCAGGCCTGCCTTTTTCATCCAAGGCCACCATTGTCAGGTACGCAAAACCTATATTGAGTTTAGTGCCCTGTTTTATCTTTTCAGTTGTTATCTCTACCTCTACATCCATTGATGTCCTGCCCACATGGCATATTGAAGCGGAAAGCGTCAATAGATCCCCTATGCGGACAGGGTGCCTGAAATCAATGTGGTCCATAGACGCCACTACCACATTTTTCCTGGCGTGCTTGGTAGCTGCCACAAATGCCGCCTCATCCGCCAGCTTTAATATAGTGCCTCCGTGCACGCTGCCGTAGTGGTTGGCGTATGCCGGCATCATCACTTCAGATAACACTGTTTTTGATTCTGCTATAGTTTTCTTTTTCATAGTCTATGCCTTTCTTATATACGTTCCGCTTTTGCCGCCGCTTTTTTTTAAAAGCATAATGGATTTTATAACCGCTTCTCTGTCAAATGCCTTGCACATATCATATATCGTAATAGCGGCTACCGCGCAGGCTGTAAATGCCTCCATCTCCACTCCTGTTTTAGCCTGGCCTTTTACTGTAGCTTTAATCTCTATTTCCTTATTTTTCAAAGAAAATTTTATATCTACAAACTCTATGGGAATAGGGTGGCAGAACGGGATGAGTTCCGCTGTTTTTTTTGCAGCAATAATCCCGGCCACCCGGGCTGTTTCCAAGACATCTCCTTTTGGTATTTCTTTATCTTTTATCAGTTTGATAACGCCGGCTTTAAGATAAACCCTCGCTTCTACGATAGCCTCTCTTAAAGTTACTTCTTTTTTTCCTATATCTATCATTCCCATTTTATCCTTTATCCGCCTATCTGGCACATGCTGAAATGTTCAGAGGGAATGCCTGCCGGCGCAGTTCCCAGATTATGAGAGGCCGGTTTTGAATCTACTGCTTCTCTTATAAGCCCTGCCAGATCATTATCTGAAGCGCCATTTTTCATGGCAGCCTTCAGATCTATACTTTTTGATGAATGTAAACAGCTCCTCAGGCAGCCATCTGATGTAAGCCTAAGCTTATTGCAGGAAGAACAAAAATTCTCGCTTACAGGAGATATAAATCCAATTGTTCCATGAAAGCCTTTGATCCTGAAGACCTTTGCAGCGCTTACCCCGCAGTTATTTTCTATTGGTATGAGTTCTCCGAGAGAATCCAGAATAGCCCTGGCTTCTAATGAGCTGAAGAAAAGTTCTTTATAGGAATACCCTCCCAGATGCGTGGGCATGTATTCTATAAATCTGACATGCACAGGCCTTGACCTGGCAAGACCGGCAAAAGAGATTATCTCTGAATCATTAAAACCTCTCAAAAGCACAACATTTATTTTTACCGGCCAAAGCCCCGCTGAAAGCGCGGCTTCCATGCCTTCAAGCGCCCTCGCCAGGCTTCCGCCGCGGGTTATTTCCCGGAATTTTTCAGGCACAAGGCTGTCTAAACTGATATTTACCCTGTCCAAGCCAGCTTCTTTGAGAGAAAAAGCGTGCTCTTTCAGATACACGCCATTGGTTGTAAGCGCAATTTCATTCAAATCATTGATGCGCTTCAGATTTTTGATAAATAAGGATAGGTCTTTTCTTACTAACGGCTCTCCTCCTGTAATCCTGACCTTGTTTATTTCTAACCTGACCGCGACATCCACTATCCTGTAAATCTCTTCAAAGGATAATATCTGGTCATGCGGCCTGGCCAGGATGCCTTCAGGCGGCATGCAATATATGCATCTTAGATTGCACCTGTCTGTAACAGAAATACGCAGATAATTTATCCCCCTCCCAAATCTATCTATAAGTTTATCCATAAGTTTCTTTTAAATTATATCAAACTGTAACGATTAAATCTATTTTATTAAATATCTCTTTTGCAGAAGGTTTTAAAATAGAATTCTTTTTTTTCACAAGTATTGCCAGGTCCGGCTTGACATATCTAAGGACGCTGGTCCCCTCAATAATAAGCCCTTTTGCTCCTTTAAACATAGAAACTGCTTTCTTAAGCCCTTTTTTAAGGCCTTCGGGTTTAGCCCTGAGCCAGAGCACTTTTCGAGCTCCTGCTTTTTTAAAACGCTGCGTATCCTTGCCTTTTTCGTTCAACCTGTCCTTATCGCTTATTATTGAAAATTCCGAATCCAGCTCATTGCACGCGCCGCAATTTTTACCTGTAGGGCAAATCCCATTATGCATGACAGTAACCTTGAGGCCAGACCATCCCTTTAATCTTTTGAACAGCCTCTCAGCTAACATTGT
>JAGVFL010000145.1 GCA_020057645.1 Candidatus Omnitrophota bacterium | reverse complement strand
GGGTTTAAACCCCACCTACGCGGTGTATTTATGATCACGCTATTTCTTTATGATATTGTTGGAGTGATTTTACACCACCCTTATTTTCCAGATAGGCTTTTATTCCTTCGCTTGCGGCAAGGGCTGCGGCTATCGTAGTAACATAAGGAATCTTATATTTTATAGCGGCTTTACGTATATAAGAATCATCGTATGCCGCGCCTTTGCCTATGGGCGTATTTATGATCAGGTTTATTTCTTTATTGTGTATCGCGTCTATTATATTGGGGCGGCCTTCCTGCATTTTATTTATAAACTCTACTTCTATCTTATTTTTCTCCAGGTATTTTTTCGTGCCGCTTGTCGCAAAAACCCTGAACCCGAGATCCTTGAAGCGTTTTACCGTTTCTATGATATTTTTTCTTTTATCTTTGTCGCTTACCGTCAAAAGAACAGCGCCTTTTACTGGCAGTTTCTGGCCTGAGGCTTCCTGCGCCTTGTAATACGCCAATCCGAATGAATCAGCAATGCCCAGCACTTCTCCGGTGGAGCGCATTTCAGGCCCTAAGATTGGATCTGCCTCATGGAACATGTTAAAAGGGAACACTGCTTCTTTTACGCCGATATGGTTATATTTTTTCTGTTTCAGGTTCATGTCTTTCAGTTTTTTGCCAAGCATTACTTCAGTGGCGATCCTTGCCATTGAAACACCCGTGACTTTAGAAACTAAAGGCACGGTCCTGGATGCCCTCGGGTTTGCCTCTAAAACATAAACCTTATCATTAGCAATCGCATATTGAATATTCATAAGGCCCACGACCTTTAATTCCATGGCGATCTTTTTTGTATATTCTTGGATAGTCTCAATATGCTTCTTGGGGATAGTCTTCGGGGGCAGAACGCACGCGGAATCTCCGGAGTGTATGCCGGCTTCTTCTATGTGCTCCATGATAGACGGGATAAACACTTCTTCTCCGTCCGAAATCGCGTCCGCTTCTGTCTCCATTGCGTCTTCCAGGAATTTATCTATCAGGATAGGCCTGTCAGGCGATATCTCGACAGCCTTATTCAGATAATCTTTCAGCATCTCTTCGTCATATACAACTTCCATTGCCCTGCCGCCCAAAACATATGAAGGCCTTACCATGAGAGGATAGCCGATTTTTTTGGCAATGCTGAGCGCCTCTTCAAATGTCTTTGCCATGCCGCTTTCTGTCTGGAGTATCCCTATTTTTTTCATTACCTTGGCAAATCTTTCGTGGTCTTCCGCCAGGTCAATGCTTTCGGTAGACGTGCCCAGGATATTCACGCCCGCGTCTTCCAATGCTTTCGCGATATTAAGAGGGGTTTGCCCGCCAAATTGGACTATCGCGCCCATGGGTTTTTCGTTATTGTAAATACTCAAAACATCTTCTACCGTAAGAGGCTCAAAATATAATTTGTCGGACGTGTCATAATCGGTTGAAACAGTCTCCGGATTGCAGTTCACCATGATGCTTTCATATCCCATTGCCTTTAACGCATATGAAGCGTGGCAGCAGCAATAGTCAAATTCAATACCCTGTCCGATTCTATTCGGCCCGCCGCCGAGAATCATGATTTTTTTCCTATCGCTTACCTTTACTGAATCAGGGGCATTGTACGTGGAAAAATAATACGCCGCGTCAGCGCCGCTCACAGGCACTGCTTCCCATGCCTCTACTTTTCCAAGCTTAACGCGCCTAAGCCGGATCTCATCTTCTTTTAACCCGAGTATCTGGCTGAGATACTTATCAGAAAAACCGCTTTCTTTTGCTTTAATCAAAAGTTTATCAGGAAGTTTTTTGCCTTTATATTCCAAGATTTCCTGTTCCAATTCCACGAGTTCTTTCATCTCGTTTATAAAAAACCTGTGAATTTTTGTTTTCTCGTATAGTTCTTCCACGCTCATCCCTTTGCGAAGAGCTTCATATATTATAAACTGCCTCTCTGAAGTAGGGAATGCCAGCAGATCCTTTAATTCATCCAAAGACAGTTTATTGAAATTTTTCGCGAAACCTAAACCATACCTGGAGGTCTCAAGGCTCCTGATCGCCTTTTGGAATGCCTCTTTGTAAGTCTTGCCTATGCTCATTACCTCGCCGACTGACTTCATCTGGGTGCCGAGCTGGTCTTTTACATTTTTGAATTTCTCAAATGCCCAGCGCGCGAATTTTATAACAACATAATTCCCTGAAGGCGTATATTTATCCAGGGTGCCGTCGCGCCAATACGGGATATCTTTCAAATCGTCTCCTCCCGCCAGCATGGAAGACACATACGCGATCGGGAACCCTGTCGCCTTTGACGCAAGGGCAGACGAGCGAGACGTCCTTGGATTGATTTCTATCACAACTACTTTATCGTCGTCCGGATTATGCGCAAACTGGATATTTGTGCCGCCTATAACGCCTATCGCATCTACTATTTTATATGAATATTCCTGCAGTTTTTTCTGAAGTTCCGGTTTTACAGTAAGCATTGGAGCCGCGCAAAAAGAATCGCCTGTATGGATCCCCATAGGATCTATGTTTTCAATGAAACAGACTGTGATCTTATTGGCCTTGGAATCCCTGACTACCTCCAGCTCTAATTCCTCCCAGCCTATAACAGATTCCTCGATAAGTATCTGGCCTATGAGACTGGCAGAGATGCCCCTTGAGGCCACAATCTCAAGCTCAGCGTCGTTATAAACAGCTCCGCCTCCTGTCCCGCCCATGGTATAGGCAGGCCTTACAATAACAGGATAGCCAAGCTTATGAGCGATTTTAAGAGCCTCTTCCACATTATAAGCAGGCGCGCTTTTAGGCATTGGGATATCTAACTTATTCATTGTCTCTTTAAATACAATCCTGTCTTCTCCTCTTTCAATAGCGTCTGCCTGGACCCCTATAATCCTTACCCCGTATTTTTCCAGAACCCCTTTTTTAGACAGCTCACTTGATAGATTTAACCCTGTCTGGCCTCCTAAATTCGGCAATAGCGCTTCAGGCCTTTCCTTTTCGATTATCGCTGTAAGAGAATTTACTGTTAATGGCTCTATATAAGTATGGTCAGCCATTCCGGGGTCTGTCATAATAGTGGCTGGATTGGAATTTACAAGCACGATTTTATAACCTGCTCTCCGCAATGCCTTGCACGCCTGAGTGCCTGAATAATCAAACTCGCAGGCCTGGCCTATGATAATCGGGCCTGAACCTATGATCAGGACTTTGTTTATATCTTTTATCTTTGGCATGAGTCTATGTTTTGCCTAATCTTTAGGCATCTTTACGCAAATAAAAAAGGCGCTTATAGTTATAGAACTAGAAGCGCCTTCCTGTTATTTACATGGCTGCTGACTAACATTGGCTATAATTATCTATTATTTAACTGCCATGGTCAAGGAAAAAATCTCTCAAACATTTAAGTATTCCTGTATAGATTTTACCTGAAAATCATTCTTTAAGGTTGCTTCAATACCGTTAACCGCTGCCTGGCTGCCTGATATAGTGGTTATGCAGGGTATGCCGCGCATGACCGCGGCGCTCCTGATAGGCTTTGAATCAGACTGGCTTTTCTGGCCTGAAGGCGTATTGATAATTAAATTTATCTTCCCGCTTTTAATATATTCCAGTATTTTTTGGCTGCCTTCCCCGATTTTTCCCACAGCTTCTGCCTTGATATTGTTTGAACGGAGGGCTTTGTGCGTCCCTTTAGTAGCGAGAATTTCAAACCCCATGTCTTCAAGTTTTTTAGCGATAAAAACTATGTTGCGTTTATCCTGGTTTTTAACGCTTATAAATACCTTGCCGGTTTTCGGCAATGCCTGGCCTGCGGCTATTTGGGATTTGTAAAAAGCCATTCCGAAAGAGGTGTCTATGCCCATTACCTCGCCTGTGGATTTCATCTCAGGCCCCAAGAGTATATCGACCCCTGAAAATCTTGAAAACGGCAAAACCGATTCTTTAACTGAGATATGGCTGGGCCTTTTCTCTTCAGTAAAACCAAGTTCTTTTAATGTTTTTCCTACCATGACTTTAGCCGCGATTTTAGCCAGGGGGATGCCTGTGGCCTTGCTCACAAAAGGCACTGTCCTTGAAGCCCTGGGGTTTACTTCCAAGACATATACCGTGTTCTGTTTTATGGCAAACTGTATGTTCAAAAGCCCTTTGACTTTTAATCCTTTCGATATTGCGTGCGTATATTTTCTGATAATATCTATGATGTCGTCGCCCAAAGTATGAGGGGGTAAAACACAGGCGGAATCCCCTGAATGTATGCCTGCCTCTTCTATGTGCTCCATGATCCCGCCTATTACCGTGATATCCATGTCTGAAATAGCGTCCACGTCTACTTCAATGGCATCTTCTAAAAATTTATCTATTAAAATAGGGTGTTTTCCTGATACCTCTTTTGCCTCTTTTATAAATTCAAGCATGGAACTTTCGTCATAAACTATTTTCATGGCCCTGCCCCCAAGGACATAAGAAGGCCTCACGAGCACAGGAAATCCTATTTTCTTCGCGATATTCAAAGCCTTGGCCATTGAAGTGGTAGATCCGTTTTCAGGCTGGGCAATTTTAAGTTTCTTGAGAAGCCTTGAAAATTTCTTCCTATCTTCAGCCATGTCTATGGATTTTACGCTCGTACCTATGATCGGCGCGCCTTGTTTTTCAAGTCTTCTCGCCAGGTTAAGAGGCGTTTGGCCTCCGAATTGGACAATGACTCCGTCAGGCTTTTCCCTGTCTATGATATTCATGACATCTTCAAACGTAAGAGGTTCAAAATATAGCTTGTCAGACGTGTCGTAATCAGTCGAGACTGTTTCAGGATTTGAATTTACCATAATTGTCTCATACCCAAGTTCTTTTAAGGCAAACGAGGCGTGGCAGCAGCAATAGTCAAATTCAATGCCCTGTCCGATTCTATTCGGCCCGCCGCCGAGAATCATGATTTTTTTCCTTTTTGAAGGCCTTGCTTCGTCTTTTGTCTCATACGTTGAATAATAATAAGGCGTGTACGCTTCAAATTCTCCCGCGCACGTATCAACCAGCCTGAAAACAGCCTTTATGAAATGCCGCTTTCTATGATGACGCACCGCTAGCTCGTTAGAGCCTGTCAATTCAGCTATTTGAGCGTCGCTAAACCCATACTGTTTTGCTTTTAGCAATAATTCTATAGGCAAACCTTTTTTTCTTGTTTTTATTTTTCCTTTGGCCTTCGGTTTCAGGCCTTTAACCATATCTTTTTCTAAATCCACAATATCTTTTATATTCTCAAGAAACCACGGGTCTATTTTGGTAAGTTCGTGGATCTCTTTTACACTATATCCTTTCTGCAGCGCATATTTAACGTAGAAAATCCTTGAGGCATTCGGCTCTTCCAGCCTTTGCCTTATCTTTTCATCAGGAATATTTTTGTAAGATTGCTTGTTATCCAGGCCGATATGGCCTATCTCAAGGCCCCTCAACCCTTTTTGCAAAGCCTCTTTAAACGTCCTGCCTATCGCCATTGTCTCGCCGACTGATTTCATTGATATGCCGAGAATATCTTTTGCCTCAGGAAATTTCTCAAAAGTAAATCTTGGGATCTTTACCACGCAGTAATCTATTGCAGGCTCAAATGAAGCGGGGGTAACTCTTGTGATATCGTTTCTTATTTCGTCGAGCGTATATCCGACAGCCAATTTGGCAGCAATCTTCGCGATCGGGAAACCCGTCGCCTTGCTTGCCAGCGCGGAACTCCTGGAAACCCTCGGATTCATTTCTATGACAACTATTCTTCCGTCTTTCGGATTTACCGCAAATTGTATATTTGATCCTCCTGTTTCAACCCCTATTTCCCTGATTATCGCAAGGCTCGCGTTACGCATTTTCTGATATTCTTTATCAGTAAGCGTCTGGCTTGGGGCAACAGTTATCGAATCTCCCGTATGTATGCCCATGGGATCAAAATTTTCTATCGAGCAGACTATGACTACGTTATCTTTCTTATCCCTCATTACCTCTAATTCGTATTCCTTCCAGCCAAGTATCGACTCTTCTATAAGGATCTCGCCTATCATGCTGTTCTGAAGGCCTAAAGCCGCTATTTTTTCAAATTCCTCTTTAGTCCGTGCGATGCCTCCGCCGGTCCCTCCTAAAGTAAAGCTCGGCCTTATAATTATGGGAAGGCCTAATTTTTCAAGGCCGCGTTTTGCCTCTTCCATGTTGTGAGCCATTTCGCTTTTCGGAAGGTCCAGGCCTATTTTAAGCATGGCCTTTTTAAAACAATCCCTGTCCTCTGCTTTTTTTATCGCGTCATAATCAGCGCCTATCATCTTTACGTTGTATTTATCAAGAACGCCCATTTCCTTAAGCCTCATGGCTGTATTGAGGGCGGTCTGTCCTCCCAGGGTAGGAAGAAGCGCGTCAGGTTTTTCTTTCGCGATAATCTTTTCCAAAACCTCCGGAGTAATAGGCTCTATGTAAGTGATGTCCGCTGTTTCAGGGTCAGTCATGATGGTGGCGGGATTAGAATTTACAAGCACTATCTTAAAACCCTCTTCCCTCAAAGCCTTGCACGCCTGAGTGCCTGAATAGTCAAATTCGCATGCCTGGCTTATTATGATAGGGCCTGAGCCGATTATTAAAATTTTATTTATGTCAGTTCTTTTAGGCATATTTATCCATGGAATCCATAAATCTTTTAAATAAATACCTTGAGTCATGCGGCCCCGGAGACGCCTCCGGGTGATACTGCACTGAGAATACGGGCAATTTCTTGTGGGCCATCCCTTCCAGCGTATTGTCATTCAAATTTATATGAGTAAGTTCTATGTCGTCTTTGTTCAGAGAATTTATATCCACGCAAAACCCGTGGTTTTGGCAGGTTATCTCTATTTTCCCCGTAGTCATATCTTTTACCGGATGATTTGCCCCTCTATGCCCGAATTTTAATTTAAACGTTTTACCTCCAAATGCAAGGCCTAATAACTGGTGGCCGAGGCATATCCCAAATATCGGCTTTTTGCCAAGAAGTTTTTTAATCTCTTCTATCGCGTAAGTAATTGCCGCAGGATCTCCGGGCCCATTTGAGAGAAAAATGCCGTCAGGATCCTGCTCCAGAATATCTTTTGCTTTTGTACCCGCAGGCACAACAGTTACGTCGCACCCTGATTCCGCCAGGCATCGCAAGATGTTATATTTGATCCCAAAATCCATCGCGACAACTTTCTTCCTGTCAGGCCAGGCGCTGCCTTTACCAATCACAGTCTCCGCCTTATAAGATTTTTTGCAAGTCACTTCTTTGACCAAATCTCTGCCGATAAGCCCGGGAGAATCTTTTGCTTTTTTAATAAGGCTTTTGGGATTTAAATCTACTGTTGAAACAACGCCTTTCATCGCGCCCTTTGTCCTGATGCGTAGCGTAAGCGACCTTGTGTCAACGCCTTCAATTCCTATAATATTATTTTTCTTAAGATATTGATTCAGGTTGATTTCAGAGCGCCAGCTGCTCGTAATTTTACTCCTCTCCTTTATAATAAAACCCTCTATCTTGGGGCTCGAGGATTCTACATCTTCTTTATTTATGCCGTAATTGCCTATAAGAGGGTAGGTCATTGTGACAATCTGGCCTTTATAGGAAGGGTCTGTCATTATCTCCTGATAACCTGTCATGCTGGTATTAAAAACAACCTCCCCCAGCCTCTCTCCCGATGCTCCAAAAGATACCCCTTCAAAAATCGCGCCGTCTTCTAATACAATAAAAGCCTTCATGATTTCCCCTTACATAACAAAGACGTCCTGCCCCATAAAGGCAGAACGTCTTTGTTCAATATAAATACATGCATTGTATTCTAAAGCCCTAAATATTATCTATAAATAACTCCTTTTAGTCAAGCTATTTTCCCAACAAGTTTACACTTTTGACAATGTCTGTTTTGTCGCCTTGTCTATAGAGATTCTACCCTAATTATCTCCGGGATTTCTTCTTTTAATGCTCTCTCAACTCCGTTTTTAAGCGTCATCTGAGACATGGGGCAACAGCCGCAAGCGCCTTTCAATTTAACCTTTACCACCCCATCTATCACATCTATAAGTTCTATATCCCCGCCGTCCTGCTGTAAAAACGGCCTTATTTTCTCTATCGCCTTCTCAACTTTCTCTCTCATGCTCTCTCCTCTCTCTAAGGTTACACTGTGACATTGTCAGTTTGTAACCTTATTTGTGAATAAGTTACAAAATTTACATTATTTTGTAACTTTTGTAACTATATTTTTATTCTATCGGTCTTTCTTTTAAAGCTTTAAAACCAATCCCTGATTCAACTCCCGGAATCGGAGCAACCGGTTCCGTCAACAGAAACTTGCCGTCTTTTATCGAGCTCTTTAATTTTTCAGCTATCTCAACTGCCTTGGAATAGCTGGAAAGCGCGCCCGTAGGAACCTCTTTGCCTTTTACAGTAATCTTGCCTGTCTTCAGCTGGGCGTAGTTTACCTCTCCTAAACTACCGGGTATGCAATTCGGATACGCCTCGCTATAATCAATTATCTGCGTCCAGATATCTTCGTCTTTCACTGCCGCATACTTACATATCTCTTCATCTAATATAGGTATCGGGACCCCTATGCCAACCGTAAGAGTGACGCCATAACCCTGGAAAGTAGTGCCGACTAAATAATCAGGCGTCATTTGTTTCAAATCTCCTATTACAGCCAGTGTCCCGGCCGGCGCCTGAGGAATCCCTGTCTCCTTGCGCTTTACAGTAGGGGAATGCTGCGTGCCCTGCCACGCCACATAGCCTATGCCGCCCCCGAGGAAAATCTTCGTGCCGATACCTATTGTTTTATAATGAGGGTCTTTTAATAAAGGCGAAAGCTGGCCTGCCGAACAATAATAAGCGTTCCCTAGATCCGGCCTTAATGCTCCCATATAGGTATAAATCATCCTATCAGATAAATTCACGGCGCAGTTATAATTCTGATAGGCATTTCTCATGTTAAACAAGACTGCCTCGTTGAGATCTTTGATATTAATCAAAGTTTCTAATTTTTTGCGCGGGTAACAGTCTGTTCCATAAGCTGTCCCTTTAAGAGCTATATCTTTTCCTGCCACTAATTCTTGTATCACATGCGCTCCGCCGTATTTAAATTCTCCCGGGTACACTTTATTTCGCGGGTCATCATCCGGAAGAGCAGTCGCGCCTAAATACAAATCAACTGCCGCGAAACCCGTATATACAGGCACGTCATTTACAGTCACCTCTCCCCCTCCGAGCTTTATCCTGGGCTTTGAATGTCCGATATTGAAATAAATCCCGGAAGAACACATCGGGCCGAAAGTGCCTGTAGTAACAACGTCTACTTTTTCAGTTGTCTTTTTAATGCCGTCTTTCTCAACAAGGTCTATTATCTCTTCTGCAGTCACAACAACTGCGGTTCCTTGTTTAATCTTCTCGTTTATCTCTTTGATTGTTTTAGCCATTTTTACATACCCTCCGTTTTTAAAATTTGAACATGTCAGTAGAGAGATACCTTTCGCCGGTATCGCATATAACAGTGACTATCATCTTGTTCTTATTTTCAGGCCTTTTAGCGATTTCCAGCGCCGCAAATACATTCGCGCCTGACGATATGCCCGCTAAAACGCCTTCTTCTTTAGCAAGGCGCCTTGCAGTTTCAATGGCATCTTCGTTTTTTACTTTAAAAATCTCATCTATAAGATCTTTCTCCAATATATCGGGCACAAAACCTGCTCCTATGCCCTGGATTTTATGCGGGCCTGGTTTTCCCCCGGATAAAACAGGCGAATCAAAAGGCTCTACAGCTGCTATTTTAAAACCCGGCTTTCGTTTTTTAATAACTTGCCCTACGCCTGTCAATGTGCCGCCCGTGCCAACGCCGGAAACCAGGATATCGATTTTCCCATCAGTATCTTTCCAGATTTCTTCCGCAGTAGCCTCTCTGTGCGCTTTGGGATTAGCCGGATTTTTAAACTGCTGCGGCATAAAAGCGCCTTTTGTGTTTTTCGCGAGTTCTTCTGCTTTTTCAATAGCGCCTCTCATGCCTTTTTCCCCCGGGGTCAGGACTATTTCAGCCCCGAATAATTTTAAAATCTGGCGGCGCTCAATACTCATTGTCTCAGGCATCGTAATTATAAGCTTATAACCCCTGCTGGCCGCTATAAACGCGAGAGCGATGCCGGTATTGCCGCTTGTAGGTTCTATTATTGTTCCGTCCGGTTTCAGAAACCCTTTTTCTTCCGCATCCTTTATCATTGAAAAACCAATCCTATCCTTTACGCTAAAGCATGGATTAAAAGATTCTAATTTTACAAGGATTTCAGCTTCTATACCGCATTTTATTTTATTTAACCTCAATAAAGGCGTGTTTCCTATAAGTTCTGTAATATTACCATAAATTTTTGACATGCAAGGTCTCCTTAAATAAAGTAAGCCGTATTTACATTATTACTTTTTAAACTTTCAACCCTTCTTATAAGCTCGGCAAAGGTAATGGTGTCTACCACTAAAGATGTGGCCGTATAAACCTGCGACCATATATCCTTGAATACACAATATGGAAAATCCCGGCATTTTTCGTATTTCTTCTTGCTAGCGCACGCTATCGGCTCAATGGGGCCTTCTATAAATCTAATCACTTCTCCTACTGTTATAGTTTCAGGAGGCCTTGCTAAAAAATAACCGCCATCTGTGCCGCGTTTACTTCCCACAAACCCGCCTTTTTTTAAAGTTAAAAGTATCTGCTCTAAAAATTTAAAAGGTATGTCCCCTTTTTTAGCCAACTCTTGAATAGGCAGCACTCCTTTATTATAGTGCAGCGCCAGATCAAGCATGGCTTTTAAACTGTAATCGCCTTTATATGTTATCTTCATTGTAAACCTCTAATCCATATAATTATGATTAACTTTGTATAGATTATAGCGTAAAAAAAATAGGTGTCAAGAAAAAAAGGTATCAAGAAAAAATTTTAATTTTTTTATGCTAAGTTAAAATGGGGGAGGCCCTTCGTTTCCGGCGAAATCGCAAGGGGGTATTGACTGGCTGTGTGTATGTAACGATATCAGAACCTATTTTAAGGGTGAACCCTTAAAATAAACCGCCTCAAAATTTTCAACGAATGGCTCGGCTGTCTGCTGTGGCGGTGCCGCCGCCCACCGCCACAGCAGACAGCGTTCTCGCACATCTTTAAGTAATAG
>JAGVFL010000062.1 GCA_020057645.1 Candidatus Omnitrophota bacterium | reverse complement strand
ATCTATTTTATAGACGGCGAAGACAAGTGCCCGAATCCTCCGGTCGTGGCAATGGAGGTATGGGACATGGAGCCTGAACCCTGGCCGGAGGTGCTTAAATCAAGTTTTGGAAAAGCGCTTAAAGATCCGGGCGAGTGGGCAAAGATGTGCGTGGATAAATTTTCAGCCGATCTTATATGCTTAAGGCTTGCAAGCGTGCACCCTGACTCGAAAAATGCTTCCGGCGAAGAAGCGGGAAAAACTCTGGAAAAAGTCATGAAAGCTGTTTCTGCCCCTTTGATCGTCATAGGAAGTTCTGCCCCTGAAAAAGATAACGAGGTTATGGCGCATTGCGCGAACGTCGCAAAAGGAGAAAACTGCCTTTTCGGCATCGCGACTCAGGCAAACTATAAAACGCTGACTGCCGCGTGCCTTAGCGCAGGACACGCTATAATTTCAGAGGCGCCCATAGATATAAATATCGCGAAACAGTTAAATATACTCATCTGCGATATGCAGTTTCCGGCAGATAAAATAGTAATACATCACGCGACAGGCGCATTGGGATACGGCCTTGAATATACTTATTCTATAATGGAAAGGACCAGGCTCGCCGGCCTTTCCGGGGACAGGATGTTGTCCATGCCGATGATGAGTTTTGTCGGTCAGGAGGCGTGGCGCGCCAAAGAAGCTAAAACAGGGCCCCTGGATACCGGCATTTTATGGGAAATCGCCACAGCCACGGCATACCTGAATTCAGGCGCTGATATATTAGTCATGAACCATCCAAAGGCAGTTGAAGAAATAAAGAAAGCAATAAATAAGGTTACACTGTGACAATGTCAAAGTGTAACCTTACCCGGAAACAGGATACAGGGGGCGTATGTTTATTATAGGCGAGCGTATTAATGGAATGTTTAAAGATGTGGCAAAGGCTATAAAAGAAAAAGATAAATCCGTCATTCAGGACCTTGCGCTTAAGCAGATTTCCTGCGGGGCAAACGCCCTTGACGTGAACGTCGGCCCGGCTTCCGCTAACCCGAAAGAGGCCATGGAATGGCTCGTTAAAACAATCAAAGAGGTCACCGACATATCGCTCGCCATAGACACCACAAAGCAGGACGTGATGGAGCTGGGCCTCAGTCTGTGCAAATCAAAACCAATAATAAACTCCGTGAACGCGAACGAAGAAAAAATGAAAACCCTTTTCGGGCTTGCCAAAAAATATAATGCGTCCATTATCGGCCTGACCATGGACAAAAGCGGCATTCCAAAGGACAGCGAAGGCAGGATGGAACTTGCGATGAAAATGGTAGCGTCCTGCGTGGAATGCGGAATCGACATGGCAGATCTTTATTTAGACGCTGTTATATTGCCGGTAAACGTTGCGCAGCCGCATGCGAAAGAAGTCCTTAAGACTATAAGGGATTCGAAATTGCTGGCAGATCCAAGTCCGAAAACAGTGCTTGGCCTGTCAAACGTGTCCCAGGGTTCTCCTGCCCAATATAAAAGCTTGATCAACAGGGTTTTTCTTGCGATGGCTATTGCCAATGGGCTGGACGCCGCAATACTGGACGTCACTGACAAAGAATTAATGGATACTTTAATAACGGCGGAGCTATTGGTGGAAAAACAGCTCTACTGTAATTCGTATTTGGAGGCTTACAGAAAAAAATAAAAATTGGTAGTTGACACTCTGACATTGTCAGAGTGTCAACTTAGGTGTTTAATTTATGGATGTTGTAACTAAAAAAATAAAACTCAGCACTAAAGGCGATACGGATATAATAAATATTACCGCGGAAGCGGCATCCGCTGTTTTAAACTCCGGCCTGAAAAACGGATCCGTTGCTGTTTTCGTGCCCGGTTCTACAGGCGGTATTACAACCGTTGAATACGAGCCCGGCCTTGTGGAAGATCTTAAAACGTTTTTTGAAAAAATAGTGCCTAAATCAGGCGCGTATCAGCATAATATAAGATGGCAGGACGGGAACGGATATTCTCACGTGAGGGCTTCTTTTTTAGGCCCAGGGATAACCGTGCCTTTTGTTGATAATAAAATGCTGCTTGGCAAATGGCAGCAGATAATATTCATTGATTTTGACAACAGGCCTAGAGAGCGTGAAATAATAGTGCAGATAATTGGTGAATAAAGTCCACCTGTCAGGTGAGCCAGTTCACTTGGCTCACCTGACAGGTGGACCAAGGTAAATATGAAACCAATATTGCAGGTAGCTTTGGATTTTGTGGATTTGAAACGCGCAATGAAATGCGCTGAAGAAGCAGCTAGCGGAGGCATTGACTGGTTAGAAGCAGGAACCCCTTTGATAAAAAGCGAGGGCCTGAACGCCGTCAGGAAATTACGCGAAAGGTTTCCCAATAAAACAATAGTGGCTGACATGAAGATAATGGACGCGGGCCGCATAGAGGTGGAGATTGCGGCAAAATCAGGGGCAAATGTTGTCTGTGTCCTGGGGGCTGCAAGCGATTCAACGATAAAAGAATGCGTGGAAGCGGCGCACAATTACGGCGCGAAGATACAGGCAGACATGATAGCTATAAAAGACGTTAGGAGCAGGGCCATGGATGTGGCCAAACTGGGTGTTGACTATATCGGCGTACACTGCTCTATTGATGACCAGATGCGGGCCAAGGATCCTTTCAAGCAGCTTAAAGATGTCGCAAGATATTTATCTATTCCCATAGCGGTGGCAGGCGGAATAAATTCTGAAACAGCGCCCGACGCCATTAAGGCAGGCGCGAGCATAGTCATAGTAGGCGGGGCTATTAATAAATCAAAAGACGCAAAAAAAGCTACGGAGGAAATAAGGCGCTCGATTGCACAGCTTAAGAAAATAAAAACAGACCTTTTTAAAAGAGGGGATGAAAAAGATATCTTAAAGATTCTGATGAAAATTTCTACTTCAAATCTTTCAGATGCGATGCACAGGCAGGGCGCGTTAAAAGACATAATAAGCGTTAATCCCGGTTTAAACATGTGCGGCCAGGCTTTAACCGTAAGGACTTATCCGGGAGACTGGGCAAAACCTGTTGAGGCAATTGACATGGCTCAGGAAGGACAGGTGATAGTTATTGACGCCGGAGGCGTAGGGCCTGCGATATGGGGAGAATTGGCAACTCACGGGGCCATTCAAAAAAAGATAGCGGGCGTTGTAATAGACGGGGCTATAAGGGATATAAGAGAGATAAGAGGCTTGAAATTTCCCGCTTTTTCAAAAATGATTTCTCCTTCAGCGGGCGAGCCTAAAGGGTTCGGGGAAATAGGCATACCTGTAAACGTAGGGGGCGTAAGAATATTCAGCGGAGATTGGATATTAGGGGACGATGACGGTGTAGTCGTGGTACCAAAAGATAAGGCGGTAGAATTCGCGAACAGGGCCATGAGCGTGTTGGAAGCGGAAAACAGGCTGAGAAAAGAAATAGACGAAGGTTCCACTCTGTCAAAGGTTACGGAATTATTGAAGTGGGAGAAGAAATAGTGCAGAAAAGGATATTTGTCGCGGCTACAAGGCAGAATGACGGAAAGACCACTATTTCTTTAGGCCTTATCAAGGCATTTAGAAAAAGATTTAACAAGGTGGGTTTTATAAAACCTATCGGCCAAAGATATGTGTTCGATCATGGATACAAGGTGGATGAAGATTCCGTGCTCATTGAAAAGGTCTGCGGCATGAGGTGTTCAATAAAAGACATGAGCCCCATAGCAATAAATAAGGGCTTTACGGAAAATTATATAAAAAGAGGAGATCATAGAAAACTGGTGGATAGCATAATATCCTCTTTTGAGCGCATAGCAAAAAGAAAAGACCTTGTCGTGATAGAAGGTACGGGCCACGCAGGCGTGGGCTCTGTATTTGACCTTTCCAACGCAAGGGTGGCCAATCTTCTGGATGCCAAGGTGATACTCGTGACAGCGGGCGGGATAGGCAAGCCAATAGATGAAATAGAGCTGAACATGGCATTGTTTGAAAAAGAAGGCGTGGATGTCATAGGCGTCATAATCAACAAAGTCCTTGAGTCAAAATATAAAAAAGTAAAAGACATGCTCAAGCTAGGTTTTAAGAGAAAAGGCATTGACGTCCTGGGCGTGATCCCTTATACGCCAAAACTTTCAAACCCCACGATTCAAAATATTATTGAAGAGACTAACTTGAAGCTTATATCTAAAAAGGCAGGCATTGCGAACGTCGTGCGCAATATTTTTATAGGCGCGATGGAGCCTCAAGCCGCGCTTGAGTTTATTGAAACAGATTCCCTTTTAATAACGCCCGGCGACAGAGAAGACATAATAAAAATTGTTTTAACCGCGCATCTTTTGAAAAAACCCAAAAGAAAAATTTCAATAGCAGGCATCATATTGACCGGCAACATAGTCCCCAACGAAAAGATAATGAGACTTATAGAGAACGCGGATATACCCGTACTTTTGAGCAAAGAGCACACGTATAAAGCTGCTTCTGAGATATATGATCTTGTTGTCAAGATAAGGCCTCAGGACAAGGAGAAAACCAGAATAGCCGAAAACCTGGTAAAGAATTACGTGGACGTAGGCAGGATATTGGAAAAAATTAAACAAGGGAGGAAATGACCATGTTCGGGATAGGTATGCCGGAATTGACCTTGATATTAGTCATCTGCCTTTTAGTATTCGGGACTGCCAAACTGCCTGAGATCGGAAAAAATCTCGGAAAGGCGATAGGTGAATTCAAAAAAGGCATGAAGGATGAGGAAACGACTTCCAAAAAAGACGAATAATGCTTGACACTTTTTGACGTTTTATATAGAATTAGTTTATATTTTAGGGGGTGAAAACGAATGTCGAGAATAGATATAGCTCCGGGAGAATCTCTGGAGAAAGCTTTAAGGCGCTTTAAGAAGAAAATAGAACGCGACGGTTTATTAAAGTTATTAAAAGCTCGCAAGCACTACGAAAAACCGAGCGAAAGAAAAAGAAGAAAACAGCGTTCGCCTAAATCAACCGGCAGGTATTGATCTACAATATCAAGCTATAATTTAATTGTGCCCAAGATGATAAAAAAACAAATTTTATTTTCTGTCTTGGCATTTTTTGTTTTAGGCGTTTTTATTCGGCCGCCTTTAAATGCCCAGGACAACGCGACTCTGGATAATGGCCTTAAGGCCATTATAAGAGAAGACCACAGAAACCCTATAGTGGTCTTTTCTGTTTTTATGGGTTCAGGCTCTGCGTCTGAAGGCGAGTACGCCGGAACAGGCATAAGCCATCTCATAGAGCACATGCTTTTTAAGGGGACTAAAAAATACCCCGCAGGTTCTATAGAAGATATATTAAATAAATATGGAGGCAATATAGACGGTTATACCTCCTACGATTATACGGGTTACAGCGTAACCATACTTAAAGAACATTTAGATGCGGCGATGGACATATTAAAAGAAATGGTCACGGAGCCTTTATTTGACCCGGGAGAACTAAAAAAAGAAATGGCAGTCATTGAAAGAGAAATGGATATGAATAAAGATGATCCTGCCAGAAGGATTTCCAGAATGACGTTTGAAACAGCCTTTTTAGAACATCCTTACCGCCTGCCTGTCATAGGTTATAAAGAAAACTTTGAGCGGCTCAAAAGAGAAGACGTGGTAAAATTCTTCAAGGCCGCATATGCCCCTGAGAAAATTACCATAGCAGTTGTCGGGGATGTAAACAGGCAGGAAATATTTGATAAAATAAACGCGTCTTTCGGCAGAATACCGCGCGGCGCTAATACAGCTATTGTAAGGCCTGAAGAGCCTTTACAGGTAATGGAAAGATTCGCGGAAGAAAAAGCTGACATAGACGGCGCGTATATGAATGTCAGTTTCCATTCCACTGATTTACTTAACGCCGATCTTTATGCAATGGATCTGCTGTCTTTTATTTTAGGGCAGGGGGAAAGTTCTGTATTGAATGAAAATCTCAGGATGAAGAATCAAACGGTGCTTTCTGTTTCCGCTTATAATTATACGCCCAGAGACCCGGGCCTTTTTATCATTTCAAGCGTATTAAAAGAGGAAAACGTAAACAAGGCGATAGAAGACGCGCTCGGCCATATAGAAAACTTGAAACAAAACGGCGTTAACGAAGAAGATCTTTTAAAAGCAAAAAATAATTTTATAGCCGATTACATATACCGGAAAGAAACAATAGAATCCCAGGCTAACGATATCGCGCAAAGTCAGATCCTGACCGGGGGCCCTGATTTTTTTAAGCAGTACGTAGAAAACATAAAAGCAATAAAAACAGAGGATATAAAACGAGCGGCTTCAAAGTATCTTAACGTTCGGAACATGACCGTAACTGTTTTGAGTAAATCGGGCGAGGCCTTAAAAACGTGGACCGCGCCCGGCCTGACAGAGAAAAAGACAGAAGACATCAAGAGGGTTTTGCTTTCTAACAACATACCTGTTATCTTGTCCGAGAACCACAACCTGCCGATAATAGCGGTGTCTATCTTATTCAAAGGCGGGGTCAGGGCAGAGAGCAAGGATAATAACGGCGTATCAATGCTTGTAAGCCGGATGCTTCTGGATGGCGCGGGCTCCATGTCAAGAAGCGATAT
>JAGVFL010000100.1 GCA_020057645.1 Candidatus Omnitrophota bacterium | reverse complement strand
CTTCCTCTCACAGTACAGTCAGCCCACAGGGTTATTCACCCATAGGACGTTCTTCCCGTGTGACAGAGGTTTACGATCCGAAGACCTTCATCCCTCACGCGGCGTCGCATCGTCAGGCTTTCGCCCATTGCGAAAGATTCTCGACTGCAGCCTCCCGTAGGAGTCTGGGCAGTGTCTCAGTCCCAGTGTGGCTGACCATCCTCTCAGACCAGCTACCCGTCAAAAGCCTTGGTGGGCCGTTACCCCGCCAACTAGCTGATAGGACATGGGCTCCTCTTCAGACGATAGGCCTTACGGTCCCCATCTTTTACCACAGCTCCATGCGGAGCCGTGGTCTTACCCGGTATTAGCACTCCTTTCGGAGTGTTATCCCGATCCCGAAGGTAGATTACCCACGTATTCCTCACCCTTTTGCCACTATCAAATCAAGTCTCTCGGCCTTGCGGCCTCAAAACTCAATAAGATCGTTCGACTTGCATGCCTTAACCACGCCGCCAACGTTCGTTCTGAGCCAGAATCAAACTCTCCAAAAAAATTAACATAACTCGAACCCGTTAGTTTGGCTATTTAATTTAGAAAGAACAAAAAGAAAATAAAAAAAGGCACCGAGACGATGCCTTTTTTCACATCCTCCCTTAATAATAATTTTTAACTATATTATCAAGGAAACCTATTCAATAAATTAACCTCTTTTAAGGAACTAAAAGTTTACCACACGAAAACCCGGTAGTCAAGAGGAAATTTTCAAATGAACAACTTGCTCAAATGGTGAATAACTTTATACCATAGCGCCCAAAACCTGTCAAGAACTTTTTTAAAAAAGGCATTGTTTTAAATGTTAAGATTATAATGATGATTTAATAATAAGAGCGCTCTTTGGATCTGTTATTTTATACAAAGAACCGATAATGTGCATTGACTTAAGTGAATCGCTGTTTTCGCGCTTGACCCAAGAATACCCGTTTTCGTCTCTGACCAAAACCCCATGGTTCTCTATTAACTTCTGATCGGATATATCTTTCGCAGGATTAAATGGTTCATTGTTGACAAGTTTCTGAACCGATGCCCCATCTATAACACGCTTATCAATACCTACCCCTTTTTTTCTAAGTTCTTCTATAAGCAGTCCTGTAGGAACAAAATGTTCTGGCCCACTGGCGCCTACATATTTAATCTGGCCCCGCGCCAGCATTAGAGCTGTTGTAGATACAGGAAAACCTGTTGTGCGCGCCATTTCTGAAAACCGACTGCCATATGCGCCGGCCATGGACGAGTCATAATAATATTCTATGGTCTTTGGCTTCCCATCTTTCTCTCCGGACACGCTGACAGAAATTATCACATTATCTTTTTCGCCCGGAAAATCCAATGCCTTCTCTGCTAATTTGGCAAAAAACTGGCGAGGAGATATGCTTGTCTCGCTAAACTGTATCGGATCATTGCTTAAAATACTCAAGTACTCCATGGTTTTCCGGATATTCTCTTTATTAAACAAATCCTCTTTATTTCTATCTTTAGCCAGTCTGCTAAAAAATTCAGAAGGACTGGCTTCTTTATTTATAAGACTGACTTTGGTCTCGTCAAAAAACCCCATTTCTATAAATGCCTTGATAATTTCCGCGTGCCCGGGATAGCGTATTGTCATATAGTCCAGGTTCTTTACTTTCCCGCGGAATTCTCCGCTCGTTAGCGTAGATGTTAGCGTAGATGTGCCTCCGGATGTAGGAAATGCTTCATACTGTTTCCCGTTTATTTCAAAAGATTCGCGCTCGCTGAATGTAGGAATAGCAACAACCTTGCCATCCCTAATAACCAATGCCTCTCCCATATATTCATTAATAAGGCCAAATATATTAAAAACAAGCATATAGCGCAATGGATTATTAAAGGCCTTGGAACCAGTTGAAGGAAGGCCGCCAACGCGTATCTTTACATCATTAACAATATCCATCTCATGGATGCCATCTAATGCCAGAAGGCCTCCTAAACCAGGCGCTAAACCCATATCAGGAATAATACTGGCGCCATTTGTTATCGCTGTATCCGCGTAAGCAAGCTCTTTCAAGACAACTTCTGTATTTCCTCCCATATCTACAAAATGCGCGCCTGTCTCTGCCGCAACCCTGGCTAATTCAGCATTCAGGGCATAATGCGCCGCGCCTATAACAACATCTGATTTTTGAAATAATCCCCTAAGCGCATCGGCATCGGATAAATCAGCTTGCAATACTGTAATAATCTTGTTTTTAAATATGAGTCGCAAGGCCTCTGCTAATTTTTCAGCGCGCTCAATATCTTTATCCACAAGTATAATTTCCATGGTATCATCTTGATTTGCCAGGTCATAAGCCACGCTGGCTCCCTGTATGCCTGTGCCAAGCACTACATAGCGAAACCTGCGGTTTTCATCTCTTTCTTTTGTCGCCGGCGCAATGCGTCCCAGATTAGGATATCGAGAAATAATTTGATAACATGTTGCTGCTAGTCTTTCTTTATCTTGCTGCAGCGGAATTCTTAATGTTCTTTCTAAAGAATAAGCTGTATTTGTGGATATAAAAACTAAGGCTAATAGTAATGATATGATTTTTTTTAGTGATTTTGCAATATTCATATGTCAATAAAAATTTTACTTTTTGTTAAAGCTTAAAGACTACTTTCAGGAAACGTTTTTTGCCGACTTTTATGCAGTATTCCTTGGAAGGTTCTAATTTAAAGTCTGATTCCTTTATCCTGCTGCCGTTTACCTCTATCGCATCCTGCTCAATAAGCCGTCTGTATTCGCCTTTACTCGCGCATATTTTCTCTGTAACTAAAAAATCGCAAAGGTTTGATTTTAAAGGTCTGGTTTCTGACTTTAATTCCGTAAACGGATCTCTTTTCTGAAATTTATTTTCGAAATCTTTTAAAGCAGCTTCTGCAGGATTCTCTCCGTGATATTGTTTTACAATATTCTTCGCTAAATTCTTCTTTGCCTCCATCGGGTGCATCTTCCTTATCTCATCCATGTTCTCATCCGTCAGAAGTTCGTAATACTGTATCATTAGTTCATCTGATATGGACATGATCTTTCCGAACACCTCTCCCGGTTTTTCGCTTATGCCTATATGATTGCCGAAAGATTTACTCATCTTGTTTACGCCGTCAAGCCCTACAAGAAGCGGGGTCATTATCACCACCTGGGATTCCTGGCCAAAGTCTTTTTGAAGCTCCCTCCCCATTAAAAGATTAAACTTCTGGTCAGTGCCTCCAAGCTCTATATCTGCCTTAAGCTCCACTGAATCATAAGCCTGCAGCAGCGGATACATGAATTCCAGAAGGCTTATATCCTTGCCTGACTTGTAACGCTCGCTGAAATCTGCCCTGGCCAGAACCTGCGAAACAGTAGCATGCGCAACCAGTTCAAGCGTGCCTTTGAGAGTCATGCCGGCCAGCCACGCGCTATTAAAAACAACCTCTGTCTTTTTCTCGTCCAGAATCTTAAA
This sequence comes from Candidatus Omnitrophota bacterium, assembly GCA_020057645.1. Classification (GTDB taxonomy): domain Bacteria; phylum Omnitrophota; class Gorgyraeia; order Gorgyraeales; family Gorgyraeaceae; genus UBA10183. Next base: position 13,782 of record JAGVFL010000100.1, on the reverse strand, counting down.
AACCTGTTTCTTGTAAGTTTTTGCGTTCTCGCTGACTTCGCTTTCCGTAAGGCGCTTTCTGACTTCGCTTCTTCCCGCAGGGTCTCCTATCATGCCTGTAAAATCTCCTATAAGGAAAAATATCCTGTGGCCGAGATCCTGAAAATGCCTGAGCTTGCGCAGTAAGACAGTATGTCCCAGATGGATATCAGGCGCGCTAGGATCAAAACCTGCCTTGACCACGAGCGGCCTTTTTTTCTCGAGCTTTAAGATAAGTTCTTTTTCAGAGATTATCTCAACTGTCCCGCGTTTGATGATTTCTAACTGCTTTTTAATATCCATTTGCTTTGGCACACTAAAGTGTGCCCTACTATTTTGTCGCAAAGGCCTTCACCCCATACCAGAACAAGTTCGGTACGGGGCACGTAAGCAGGCAGGTTAAAACCTGCCTATTTTCGGCCTTTGCCTCTAATTTATTCTTTGGTCTTCTTGATGCTCAATCTTATCTTGCGCTCCAGATCATCAACCTTTATAACAATGGCTGTGATTTTATTTCCTACCTTATACATCTCTTCCAGATTCCCGGAAGGCTCAACATCCAGCTCAGATATATGCACAAGTCCTTCCAAATCTTTCTCAAGTTCCACAAAAATCCCGAAGCTTGTAATCTTTGTAATAACCCCTTCGACTGTTGTGCCCAGGCTGTATTTTTTTATAATATCTGACCAAGGATCAGAAGCCAGTTGTTTGATGCCCAGGGATATCTTCTGGTTCTCGGCGTCCACCGCCAGGATCATCACTTCTACCTTCTGTCCTTTTTTAAGATATTCCTTCGGGTTATTTATCTTCTTCGTCCATGACATGTCATTTATATGCACAAAACCTTCTATAGCGCCTTCTATCTCTATAAAAGCCCCGTAGTCGGTCAAATTTCTTACCTTGCCTTCCACTTTCATGCCGGTAGAAAATTTTTCCTTTATCTCAAGCCACGGATTCGGCTCTATCTGTTTCACTCCCAGAGATATTTTCTGGCTCGAACTATCCATACTTAAAACAACTGCCTCTACGGTATCTCCTATTGCCAGGATATCCTGCGGATTGTTCACTCTCACGGTCCAGGAAAGCTCTGAAACATGCACAAGCCCTTCCACGCCTTTTTCAAGCTCCACAAACGCGCCGTAAGGCATGATATTCACTACCTTGCCTTTAATCCTTGTGCCGACCGGATATTTATTTTCGATGCCTTTCCACGGATTCTCTGTCTTCTGTTTTAAGCCGAGAGAAACCTTCATGTTGTCCTTATCGAAATTCAATATCACCACCTCTATGGTATCTCCTATCGCCACCATCTCGCTCGGATGAGAGATCCTGCCCCAGCTCATATCTGTAATATGCAGGAGCCCGTCCACCCCTCCCAGATCCACGAACACCCCGAAATCAGTGATGTTTTTAACAAGGCCCTTGCGCATCTCGCCTACTTTCAGTTCGCCCAATACCTTGGTTTTTATCGTTTCCCTTTCCTTCATTATCGCTTCTTTTCTGGATACTACGATATTTTTCCTTGGCTTATTCATCTTCACTATCTTGAATAAAAGCGTCTGGCCCACGAGTTGATTTACGTTTCCAAACCCTTTTAATGCGACAAGCGAAGCGGGCAGAAATGCCTCTATTCCCACGTCTACCATCAGGCCGCCTTTGACCTTTCTCGAAACCTTGCCTTCTATAAAATCCCCTTCTTTATAAGTGGCTGAAATCTTATCCCATCCCTGCATGTTTTCTGCCTTGCGCCTCGAGACAGTAATAAGCCCGTCCTCATTTTCCTTGGACTCCACGAACACGTCAAATTCATCGCCGATTTTCAGGTCAACAATATCTTTAAGCTCTCCGAGAGTTATAATTCCTTCGGACTTATATCCAAAGTCGATATATACGTCCTTTTCTCCTATCGCGAGCACCTTGCCTTTTACGATGTCGCCTTCGCTCAAGCGCCTGAACGTCTTGCCGTAAGCCTCTTCCAGATTAAATTCTCCCTGAACCTCTTTTTCCTGTTTTGTCTCTTTTGCCATGATTTTTAAAACCTCCTTATCCTCTCTATGATCTTTTTCACCATTGAATCAGGTGTTGATGCCCCGCTTGTAATCCCAACGCGCTTCTTGCCGTTAAACCAGTTTTTATTTACCTCCGGCTCTGTTTCAACATGAAAACTATCCACCCCGCTTTCTTTGCAAATCTGCCAGAGCCTTTTTGTATTGGCGCTATTTTTTCCGCCGATAACTATCATTAGATCGCAGTCTTCTAAAAGCCTGCGAGTAGCTGATTGCCTTTTTGACGTATCGTTACAGATCGTATTAAAAATCTTGACTTCGCTAAAATCCCGGTTCAGGATTTTTTTAATTTCGTTTATATAATTCTCTTTATTCTGCGTTGTCTGGGAAATAACCCCTATCTTTTTTGACTTTTTATTCTTTCCCGCAATGCTTTTAAGCGCCTTTACCTCCGGGTGAGCGCTGTCTCCTACTATTATTATCTCGTACCCATCTTTTTTTAAATCCTTTACTATATTCTGAGCGTATTTCACGAAAGGACAAGTTGCGTCAATAAGTTTTATGCCCTTTCTCTTTATATCTTCCACCGTCTCCAAAGGCGCGCCATGCGACGATATTATAACTGTCCCGCCCTTTATTTTCTCTAAATTGTTGATTACCCGCAGCCCTTTTTTGAAAAGCTCCTCCACGACCTGAGGATTATGTATTATAGCTCCGAACGAATAAATCCTATCTCTTCCTTTCAATTCCTTTAAAGCGCTTTCAGCTATATTTATAGCCCTTTTCACTCCGAAACAAAAACCCGCGCACCTTGCTACCTTAATCTTCATTCTTTCTATATCCGCCAAGTTGACATTGTGACATTGTCAGTTTGTCAACTTACGCTAGATCTGCTTTTAATTCGCGGATTGCTGTCATGGTTTTTTCAGCGATCTGCATGTAGTCTTCTTTTCCAGAAACATTCCTGTCAAATTTTACGGGCTTTCCGACGTATACCGATATCTTCTTAAGCCTGGGGAATATAGCCCCTTTGGGCAATACTTTTATAGAACCTTTTATATAACACGGCAATATATTCGCGCCTGAACTAGCCGCAAGCAGGCCTATGCCGGCTCTAGGAGTCCCAAGATTTCCGTCTCTTGAACGCGTCCCCTCAGGAAAAATCAAGACCGCTTTTCCCTGGCATAATTTATCTATAGCCAGCCTCATTGCTACTAGGTCTGCGCCTTCCCGCCTTAGAGGAAAAGCGTTAACCATCGCTATCATCTTCCCAAAAATTCGATTTCTAAAAAGACTGTCCCGCGCCATAAAATTTAATTCGCGCGGTACCGCAAAACCCGCTATCAAAGGATCGAAAAAACTTGCGTGATTAGACGCGACGATCAATGGCCCATTTTTCGGGCAGTTTTCAGCGCCTGTTATCTTAAGCCTGAAAAATATTTTAAAGAGCAATTTTAAGATATTTCTAGAAATAAAATAGATCATTACAAAGAATCTCTAATAGATTTGGCTCTGCTCAACAACTTTAATATTGCCCGGCTATTGTTACTTTTTAAAGCTGTCTCTATCTTAAGCAGTTCTTTTTTCAATATCTTAATATCCTTTATCAGATTATCTCTATTTGTAAAAAATATATCCTTCCAGAGTTCAGGCTCGCCTGACGCTATTCTTGTCGTGTCCTTAAAACCTCCCGCTGCGAACTTTAAGCCGTCTTTCCCTGCGGAATTTGCAAGGCTGACGCTGACTGCGTGGGGCAAATGGCTCATTCTTGAAAGCAGCCTATCGTGCGTATCCGGAGGCATTATTACAACCTGCATTCCAAGGCCGACCCAAAATTTCTTAAGCCTGGCAGCAGCTTTTGGATTTGTATTTTTTGTTTTTGTCAAAATGCAGCATGCCCTTTTAAATAAATCCTTGTCCGCATATTTAATACCTGATTTCTCAGAACCCGCGATAGGATGGCTGCCTACAAAATATATGTCTTTAAGTTTGGCTTTTTCTATATCTTTAACCACGCATCTCTTTGTGCTGCCTGCGTCGCTGAGGATAGCGCCTTTTCTTAAAAAAGGGGCTATGGATTTAGCTATGGCCGCTATCTTAAAAACAGGTGTTGTAATAATTACAAGGTCTGAATCTTTCACGCCATCTTTCAGATCCAGCGTCGCAAAATCTACTATCTTGTTCTTAATAGCGCGGTCAATGGTGCTTTTTCTTCTCGAAACCCCTGCGATCTCTTTTGCAAGTTTCTTTTCTTTTATCGCAAGAGCCAGCGACCCGCCGATCAACCCCAAACCTATAATAGTGATTTTCTTAAACATTATATCCCGCGGTTAACTGCTTTAGCTACTGCCCGAAGCCCTTCCATCATGGCGTCAAATCTATAAGGTATCAGAGATTCTTCTCCGTCAGAATAAGCCTCTTCAGGATTCGGATGAACCTCTATAATCAAGCCGTCCGCGCCCGCTGCAATCGCTGCCTTTGCCATTGGATCAACCAGGTCCCATTTGCCCGTCCCATGGCTGGGATCCACAATAACCGGCAGATGGCTCAACTGCTTAATGAGAGGGACCGCGTTAAGGTCCAGGGTAAATCTAGTAGCATCTTCAAAAGTCCTTATGCCTCTCTCGCAGAGTATGCAGTTGAAATTTCCGGCCGCCAATATGTATTCAGCTGACATAAGTAATTCTTTCACCGTAGCGGACATGCCTCTTTTTAAAAGCACCGGCTTTTTGGAAAGCCCCACTTCTTTAAGCAAATTGAAATTCTGCATGTTGCGCGCTCCGACCTGAAGGATATCGGCATATTTTTCAACCATTCGCACGTCGCGCGTATCCATTACCTCTGTAACAATCTTGAGTCCTGTCTCTTTTTTTACGTCTCTTAAAAATTTAAGGCCTTTTTCCCCCAGCCCTTGAAAACTGTAAGGCGAGCTCCTGGGCTTAAATGCCCCCCCTCTTAAAATGCTGGCTCCTGCTTTTTTTACTTTCTTGCCTATATCAAGGAGCATGTCAAAATTCTCCACAGAGCAAGGCCCTGCCATGACAACTATCTTTTTCCCGCCTATCTTCACGCCTTCAACATCCACTATACTATTTTCCGGCTTGAATTCCCTGGACACGAGTTTATAAGGCTTCAGGATGGGCATTACCTTCTCAACGCCGGGAAATGCCTCCAATGGCTGCACCCTTAAGACATCTTCCTCGCCTATGACGCCTATAATCGTACGCTCAACCCCCTTGGAAACCATGGGCTTTAAGCCGAGTTTTTTAACCTTTTCTATTAAATGGTCTATCTGTTTCTTCGTTGCATCCGGACGCAGAACTATAATCATTAAAACCCCCTACAATATTATCTTTTTTAATTCTCTGATAAACCTTTTATTCTCCGCCTCTTTACCTACCGTTACTCTCATAAAATTTTCCATGCCCCAGGATTTCATGTTCCTTACAATCACTCCTTTTTTCAAAAGCCTTTCCGCAATCTCGCCTGATTTTGGCCCAAGTTCTATCAATATGAAATTAGTAACGCTGGGCACGTATCTCGCGCCCATCGCCTTTAATTCAGAATATAAAAACTTCTTGCCTTCTCTCACTGCCTTTTTAGATTTTGACAAAAAATCCTTATCTTTCAAGGCAGCTATGGCCCCTATCTGGCCAAGGGAATTCACGTTAAAAGGATCCCTGACAGCTTCCATATACTTTATTATTTCCGGGTTCGACACGCCATACCCGACCCTGAGGCCCGCAAGGCCGTATGCCTTTGAAAAAGTCCTTGTAACTATCAGGTTATTTTCCCTCAGATACTCTAAGCCGTTAGGATAATCCTGCTCTTCAACAAAATCGCAGTATGCCTCGTCCAGAAAAACTATGGTTTCTTCAGGCAGGCCTTTTAAAAAATTCTCAAGCTCATGTCTCGCGACATACGTGCCGTTCGGATTATCAGGGTTTGCGATAAATACCACTCTGGTATTTTTGTTTACCTCATCCTTCATGGCTCTTAGATCATATTTAAAATAACGCATGGGCACGACCTTTATCTTTGCGCCATGCGCAGTAGAAGCCACCTCGTACATCAGAAAAGTGGGCTTTGCGACAATCACTTCGTCGCCCTCATTTACAAATGCCTTTAATGTAAGCCCTATGAGCTCGTCAGAACCGTTTCCGAAAATTAATTGTTCCGGTTTTATTTTCAATCTCTTTGCAACGGCGCCGCGCAGATAAAAACAGCCCCCTTCAGGATATCTGTTTATGCTGCCCACGTATTTTTTTATTGCGTCCATGGCCTTTGGAGACGGTCCTAACGGGTTCTCATTGGAGGCCATTTTTATAACATCCTGCAGGCCTAATTCTCTTTTTACCTCTTCAATAGGCTTGCCGGGCAGGTATGGTTTTACATTTAAAACTGCCTTACGCGGAATTATACTCATATGTTATATCCCTATCGGGTAAGAGCCCAGTATCTTTAAAAATGAACAATGTTTTTCAAGTCCCATTAACGCCTTTTTTACATTAGGATTTTCGCAATGCCCGGTCATATCCACAAAGAAATAATATTCCCACGTCTTTCTTTTAGAAGGCCTTGATTCAATCTTAGTAAGGTTTATGCTGTATTTCTTGAAAGGCACAAGTATATCGTGCAAAGCGCCGACCCTGTCTTTTACCGAAAACATTACGGAGGTCTTGTCTCTTCTTGTAGGCCGCGGGATCGTCCCGCCTATCACAAGAAATCTTGTAACATTATTCGGGTTATCCTCTATATCTTTCGCGAGCACGTTCAGCCTGTATTTTTTAGCTGCCAGCATGCTGGCTATGGCAGCTGAATTTTTTTCACCTGAAGCGATCTCCGCAGCCTTGCTGGTCGAAGATACCTCCGCCAAGACTATGCCCCGCATATTTATTTCCAGCCATAGCCTGCACTGGCCGAATACTTCCTGCTTTGAATAAATCTTCTTTACTGATTTCATGCCGCATTTACCCAGTAGATTATGCGATATCTCGAGCATTATTTCGGAACATATCTTTAAATCAGAATTTATAAACATGTCCAGGGTATGGCTTATCATGCCCTCTGTTGAATTCTCCACAGGCACGACTCCGTAATCTGACCTCCCTGCCTCCACGTCCCTGAAAACATCGGTTATTGTCGGGCAAGTATAATATTCTACATTTGACCCGAATTTTTTTATGCCCGCCTGGTGCGTGAACGTCGCTTCAGGCCCGAGATACGCTATCTTCAATTTTTTCTCAAGGCCAAGGGAACCCGACATAATCTCCCTGTAGATCGCGAAAAGCGCCTTATTCGGCAAGGGCCCCTTGTTTTCTTTTATTATATTCTCGTATATCTCCACTTCCCTCTCCGGAGTATAGATGGAAACGCCCGCGTCTTTTTTAAGCTTTCCTATATATTTTGCGACCCCTGCCCTGCCATTTAATAATGCGATAATCTTTTTATCTATTTCGTTTATCTTTTTACGAGGCCCCGTCAGCTTGGACATCTGGATTTCCTCCTTCTTGCTGTTTCAATTCCTCTTCTTCTTTCTGTAGGTGTTCAGGCAGTTCAATATCTTTTTCTGTAAAATGAAATTCTTCCAGTTTCGGAAGCTCCTCTAAAGAATTCAACCCGAAATACTGCAGAAATTCCTGAGTAGTGCTGTAAATAATAGGACGCCCTACCGTCTCTCTCCTGCCCATGATCTTTACGAGATTTTTTTCAATCAGCGTCTTTAATACGCCGTCCACGTTCACGCCTCTTATTGCCTCTACCTCGGGCTTGGAAGCGGGCTGTCTGTACGCTATTATCGCCAGGGTTTCAAGGCCTGGCCCGGAAAGCCTGTCAGAGCCGGCTGTCTTATATAATTTTTTGAGCCATGGCGCAAACACGGGGTCAGTTATGATCTGATAACCGCCCGCGATCTCCTTGATCCTCAATGCCCGGCACTGCGTTTCAAACTCGCCGGACAATTCAGCCATGACTTCCTTTATTTCACTTGCATCAGGCCCTTCAAGGACGCTCTTAATCTCGCTCAAGAATAAAGGCTTGTCGCTTACGAAAAGCATTGCTTCTATTATATTTTTTATCTGTATTTTTTCCATGACCTTACTCTGCCGCGCTGAGCCTGTGTTTTTCGTTCCGTATGATTTCTATATCGCTGAAATTCTGCTTCTGCACGACTATTATCTCTTTTAATCTTATAAGTTCCAGCACTGCCAAAAACGTGGCTATTATCTCTGTCTTATTTTTGGAATTCTTAAAAAGCTCAAAAAGGCTTATCGCCGGAGTAACTACCAGCCTGTGCAAAATGTCATGCACCTTTTGTTCAACGGTAAATTCATCTTTTATTATTTCCTGGAATATGTCTTTCGGGACATCCTTGAGCACCCTCGTGAAGGCTGTTATCAGGTCAAATAAACTTGCCTCAAAGAAAACCTCTCCCGGCGCAACCTCAAAAGGGATGTCCCTCGTGAACATCTTTTTTCTCTGGCCTTCCAGGTCATGTAATATCCCGGCAACCTCCTTGAATTTTTTATATTCCACGAGCCTGCGCACGAGCTCTTCTCTGGGATCCTCTTCCTCCTCAGGAAAAAGCTCCTTCTCGTCGGGCGGAAGAAGCATCTTGCTTTTTATGTGAATCAGGGTTGCGGCAATTACCAAAAACTCTCCCGCGATATTGAGGTCCAGCATCCGCATGAGTTCAAGATATTCCAGATACTGTTCTGTAATAGCCGCTATCGGAATATCGTAAATATCTATCTCGTTCTTCTTTATAAGATATAACAATAAATCCAGCGGGCCTTCAAATACGTCTAATTTTACCTTGTATGACATTAAATCAACCCTATTGCTTTTTTTACCTCATTCATTGTTTCAGCCGCTACTTTCCTGGCTTTTACCGCGCCCTTTTCCAGAATCGAATTAATCTTATCTTCGTCTTTTAGAAGCCCTTCTCTTTTATGCCTTATATCAGCCAGATAATCAGAAATAACGCCGCCTAAATTCTTCTTGCATTCCGTGCATCCGGATTTTGCCTTAGTGCAATATTCATAAACCTCGGGCGCGTATTCTTTTTTAAATAAATTATAGTACGCGTAAACGTTGCATTTTTCAGGACGGCCCTTGTCTGATAATTTTATCCTCTCTGGGTCCGTAAACATCGCGGAGCATTTCTTTTTTATCGCGTCTTCGGTGTCTCCAAGCGAAATAGAATTATCGTAAGATTTGCTCATTTTCCTGCCGTCTATGCCGAGAAGCTTTGGGATTTTAGTAAGAAGCGGCTTTACCGAAGGGAATATGCCTCCGTACAGGCTGTTGAATCTTTCCGCAATATCATTCGTGAGTTCAATGTGAGGGACCTGGTCCTTGCCTACAGGAACCGTATCTGCCTTATATATCAATATGTCCGCTGCCTGCAAAACAGGATAACCGAGAAAGGCATACGTATGAAGCTCCCTTGTTTTAATCTCTCTGAGTTGTTCTTTATACGTAGGGCATCTCTCAAGCCATCCGAGAGGAACAAAATTAGAAAACGCCATGTATAATTCCAGGTGCTCTTTTACGTGAGATTGCGCAAATACAATGCTTTTTTCAGGGTCTATGCCGCACGCTATCCAGTCTGCGACGCACTCTTTAGCAAATCCGGAAAGCCTTGACGGATCTTCGTACTCGCTCATCATTGCGTGCCAGTCCGCAACCATGAAGAAACAATCGTATTTATCCTGGAGCTTTACCCAGTTATCGAGCGCGCCGAATAAATGTCCCAGATGCAACGGCCCTGTCGGCCGCATTCCGCTTAGAATTCTGCTTTTCATGTATTTTTCTGGCACACTAAAGTGTGCCCTACAATTTTGTCGCAAAGGCCTTCATAGACAGGCAGGTTAAAACCTGCCTATTCTCGGCCTTTGCCTTTATTTCAATTTCCTTGCCACTTTTCTGATTTCTACCGCCTCTATTAAATCGCCTTTTTGTATGTCTTTAAATCCCAGGCTTATCCCGCACTCAAACCCTTCTTTTGCCTCTTTCAAATCGTCTTTAAAGTGCTTTAGCGAACTCATCTTGCCTTTAAAAACAATTTCTTTTTCTCTTATAAGTTTACATACCGCATCCCGCGGAATCCTGCCTTTTGAAATAAAACAGCCTGCCACTACGCCTGTCTTTGAGACATTAAAAACCTGCTTCACTTCTGCCCTGCCCAGGAAAATCTCTTCTATGACAGGCTCCAGCATGCCTTCCATGGCAGCCTGTATCTCATTAACTATTTCGTAAATTATGCTGTAAATCCTTATCTCTACCTCTTCCTGTTTAGCCAGGGCGCTTGCCTCGCTCGTTGCATTGACATGGAACCCTATGATTATGGCGTTTGAAGCCGAAGCTAGCATTATATCAGATTCATTGATATCCCCTACCTGGCTGTGCATTACAGAAAGCTTTACCTCATCTGTGCTTAATTTTTTAAGAGAATCTTTTATTGCTTCCAGAGACCCTTGCACGTCTGCTTTTATGACTGTTTTTAATTCCTTTATCTCTCCGGCCTTTACCTTATTGTAAAGCTCCTCAAGAGTAACCTTAGAGGTTTTCCCCGCGAGTTTTTTCTTTACTGCTTCCATCTGCCTGCTAGCTACAATATCCCTCGCTTTTTTTTCATCGGCTATCACGTAAAATCTTTCTCCTGCGTGCGGAACTCCTGAAAGCCCAAGTATTTCAACGGGCTTTACAGGCCCTGCTGACATAACCCTGCGGCCCTTATCATCCAGCATTGCCTTTATCCTGCCGTAATTAAGGCCTGCCATAACTGTATCGCCTATTTTTAAAGTGCCGTTTGACACAAGGACAGTCGCTATAGGCCCCTTGCCTTTGGAAAGCTCTGCTTCTATTACTACCCCTACGGCAGATTGTTCCGGGTTTGCTTTTAATTCCAATAATTCCGCCTCAAGAAGCAGCATCTCCAATAAGGTATCAATGCCCTGGCCTGTTTTTGCGGAAACCCCTACCGTGATAGTCTTCCCTCCCCACTCTTCGGGATTAAGGTCTTGTTCCGCTAATTGTTTTTTTACCTTGTCTAAATTTATGTTCTGTTTATCAATTTTATTTATCGCCACTACTATCGTAACGCCTGCGGCGCGGGCGTGGTTTATGGCCTCTATCGTTTGCGGCATTATGCCGTCATCTGCGGCAACCACAAGTACGACAATATCAGTAACGTTTGCGCCTCTTGCGCGCATTGCGGTAAACGCGGCGTGGCCCGGCGTATCCAGAAACGTTACGCTGCCTTTAGGCAGCATTACCTCGTACGCGCCTATATGCTGAGTAATCCCGCCTGCTTCCTTATCAGCAACCTTTGTTTTTCTGATGGCGTCAAGAAGAGACGTTTTTCCGTGGTCAACATGGCCCATAAATGTAACGACAGGCGCCCGTGGGATAAGTTTTTTAGGATCTACTGTTTTATCAAGCCCCTCTAAAAAAGCCTCCTCGAAACTAGGAAGTTTTTCAATCGTATATCCGAAATCTTCACAGATCGAACGCGCAGATTCCTCGTCAAGCGCCTGGTTTATAGTAACAAGCACTTTTCTATCCAGAAGTTTTTTCAGGAGTTCTGCCGGTCTTACGCCCAATTTTATGGCAATGTCTTTGATAACTATCGGAAAATCTATTTTTAAAACTTTAGGCTCCGGCGCAGGTTCCGGCGCAGGCCTCGGCTCTTCTTTTATTTCCTCCGGTTTTTTTTCTTCAACCTTTTCCTCAACCTTAGCCTCTGCCTTCTTTTCTTCAGTTTTAATCTCAATCTTAACCTTTGGTTCAGAGTCCTTTGTCTTTTTCTGCGCCTTTTCTTTCGCTTTTGGCTTCGCTTTCTTAGGCTTCAATTCTTCCTTTACAAGAAACGCCGTATCGTCATCAAGAGCGCTCATGTGGCCTTTAACTTCTATCTTGAGGCTATGAAGCTTATCTATAAGCTCTTTACTTGTAACCCCGAGTTCCTTTGCTAACTGGTGAACGCGCATGCTCATTTTTCATCCTTCTTCTGTTCTTTATCTTTTACTTTTTTATCAACTTCTGCGGCCAGCTCCCGCTCTTTCTCAGCCTTGGCTTCTCTATTTTCTTTATTCTTCTTATCCCTCACCTCGTGCACCTTTTGCTCCATGAGCTCTTTGGCTGACTTAAGGATCTTTTCAGCTGTTTTCTTGCCAACGCCCTTAACAACGGTAAGTTCTTTCAGGTCCAGTTTCATGATTTTCCCGACCGTATCATACCCTGCTTTTTTAAGCTCTTTTTCAGTCTTAGGCCCGACTCCATCAATCCCTATTATCGGAATTTCCTTTACTTCCTCTATCTCTGATTTGCTTCTTATGTCTATATTCCATCCTGTAAGCTTTGCGGCAAGCCTTACATTCTGGCCTTTTTTGCCTATAGCGAGAGAAAGCTGGTCATCCGCTACTATAACCTCTGCCCTTCTTTCAGCCTCGCTTGTTTTTACGCCGGAAATCTCCGCGGGGCTCAGGCTGGCCGATATAAATTCTCCCATATTGACGCTCCAGCGCACAATATCTATTTTTTCTCCGCCCAATTCCCTTACAATATTTTTAACCCTCTGCCCTCTCATGCCTACGCAAGCGCCCACAGGATCAACCTTATCGTCCTTGGAATACACGGCTATCTTTGAACGGTCTCCCGCTTCCCTGGACACAGCTTTTATCTCTACGATACTCTCATATATCTCAGGCACCTCTAATTCAAAAAGCCTTTTTACAAAACCAGGGCTTGTCCTGGAAAGCAATATCTCAGGCCCTTTTGAGGACTTTTTAACCTCTACAATCAATGCCTTAATCCTGTCGCCCTGCCTGTATTCTTCGCTGGGAGGAAGTTCTCTCTTCGGCAAAACACCTTCCACTTTGCCAAGATCAACGACTATCATGCCTTTTTCAAATCTATGGACGCTGCCTGAACAAATATCATTTACCTTTTTCTTATACTCTTCAAATAACACATCCCTTTCAGCTTCGCGGATCTTCTGTATAATGACCTGCTTCGCTGTCTGCGCGGAAATCCTGCCGAAATCTCCGGAAACCTCTTTGCCTTCCGCTGAAAGCACCTTAAAATCTCCTGTTGAGGAATTAAACTCAACCTTTATGTCTTCAACATGTTTTCCGAGATTCTTCCTGGCAGCGCTTATAAGGGCTGATTCTATTGCCTTTACAAGGATTTCTTTCTTAATCCCTTTATCCCGTTCAATACTATCTAAGATTGCCAACAATTCCTGATTCATGATGTTCTTTGCCTTTCCTTTTCAATCTCTAAGTTTACACTCTGACAATGTCACAATGTAAACTTACAACTCTACTTCTTCCCTTGCTCTTACGATTTTGTCAAAAGGTATGTCTATGATACCTTTTTTATCCACGTCTATCTTCACGCCTGTGTCAGATATTTCTTCCAATCTAGCGACGTATTCTTTTTTATCCGATATCCTTTCGGCCAATGTTACCCTGACAAGCCTGCCTATTGCCCTTTCGTAATCCCTCTTTACTTTAAACGGCCTGTCAATCCCGGGTGAATCCACTTCAATAACATAGCTCTCCTGTATCACATGCCACTCGTCTAAAACCCGGCCTATTTTCTCGTTTAGTTTTATGCAATCTGAAAGCTGAATCCCGTTATCTTTATCAACCAGAAGCCGCAAAACCTGGCTTCCGGCTTCCTTCCTATAAATCATCTCCACAAGCTCAACCTGCTCTTCCTGTAAAATCGGCTCTATTATTTCTTTGATTTT
>JAGVFL010000030.1 GCA_020057645.1 Candidatus Omnitrophota bacterium | reverse complement strand
CTATGAAATTTTCTAAAAGCTGGAACAGCGCTTTTATCTCACCCTCAGGCCTGGACCAATTCTCGGTTGAGAATGCGTAAAGCGTCAGATACTGAACGCCTATTTTAAGGCATGCCTTTACAGTATTTCTTACGGCATCCACGCCCTGTTTATGGCCCAGAACCTTGGGCAGGCCTCTTGCCTCAGCCCATCTTCCGTTACCGTCCATGATTATTGCTATGTGTTTTGGAATGTTCATAACAATGTCATTGCGAGCGAATGAAATGAGCGAAGCAATCTCAAAAACATGATTGCTTCGTCGCTTTGCTCCTCGCAATGACGTTTAAGACATCTAAAGAAAAACGCGAATTCGCATTTTTGCCAAACACGATTCGCGTCCTTCTATGGTTTCATAAAAATTTTGCTACTTTGCGGGGACAGCTTCGCTGGCTGCCGGCTGCAGCGTCTCAGCAGAAATTTGCGCTTTTAATTTTGATTCAAGGCCTGCATACGCTGCTTTTAAATTACCTAATTCTGCGTTAGCGGCATTCAAAGAGTTCTGCAAACTATTCGCAAGGTTTGTCTGATTGTTGGCCTGGCCGGTCAAGCTGGTTAACTGTGTTTGCAGGCCGTTTGCTTTGGTATTAAGCCCGGCTATCTGATCGTTAAGCTGCATAACTTTGGTCTTTTTAGCGCTCAACTGGCTATTCAGACTTGCCGCATAACCCGCGATAACAATACAAAAAACAACCAACACCGCTATAGCAATTACAAAATTGACCTTCGCTTTATCCATTTTTTCCCCCCCCTCTTTTATGTCATTGCGAGGCCGCTGAAAGCGGCCGAAGCAATCTTATGAGATTCCTCGTCCGCCAAAGTTCTGTGGCGGACTCGGAATAAGTTCGGACTTATAAGTTACCTCGGACTTCGTCCTCCGCAACTTATGTCCTCACTTATTTTTTATATTTTTTCAACTGTCTTTCTATCTGCTGTTTTCTCTGTGTAATTTTGTCCATATCCGCCTGGATCTTTTCCATATTCTTCGGAAGTATGACTATCTCCACCCTTCTATTCTGCCTCCTGCCGCTAGCTGTATCATTGGAACTCACAGGCCTGTATTCTCCGTAGCCTATTGCAGCTACCCTCTTTGGATTTATGCCTTTTGTATCCACAAGATAATGCAAAACGCTGGTAGCCCTTGAGGTAGAAAGCTCCCAGTTAGATTTCCACTTGGAATGCTTTATGGGCTCATTGTCGGTATGGCCCTCTATGCCTATATTTCTGTCTTCCACGTTCTCTTTTAAAACGCTTGCTATTTTATCAAGAGAAGGAAACGCTTCCTGCTTTATATCTGCTTTGCCTGAATCAAAAAGAACTTCTGTCAGGAATATAATCGCAAGGCCTTTCTGCGCCATTTCAAGCCGCACGCTCTTATCGTCTATTTCCTGTTTCAACCTTTCTTCCAGAAGCAGCTTTGCCTTTTCCAGCTCAGACAGCTCCGTCTCCTTCTGTTCCTGCAATTGGCTTAATTTAGCATTCAAGGATTCTATTTCATTACCGAGCGAACCTATTTTTTCCACATCGCTCCTATGCCTCATTTGAAATGTAACCGAACATCCGGATACCGCAATAGAAACTAATGTTAAAACCAAAACCGTAAATAATCTCTTATTCGCCATCATAATATCCCCCTTATATGTTTTCGTTAATCATAATACAGCTTATATATAAAGTCAAGAATTTTTGATATGATAACTATGCGCCAGATATATTTTAAAGCTTAAGCTCTTTCCGGCTGGCAGGTTTTGAGAAAAGCCTCGTCGATTCGAGCGGGCACGGTGTCCGCCAAAGTTCTGTGGCGGACGAGCGAGAATCGGCGCGGAGCGAAGGTTGCCTCGCTGGGGCAACCGAGCGTCTTTTCGAAAGCCTGCCAGCCGGAAAGATAAAATTATATCTATTTAAACAGCGTATTCTTTATGATAAACGACGCGAATACAATCGAGACCATTGACATAAGTTTTATAAGGATATTAAGAGACGGGCCTGACGTATCTTTGAACGGGTCTCCTACTGTGTCACCTACAACGCATGCTTTATGGGCCAAGGAACCTTTTCCGCCGTAATGGCCTTCTTCAATATATTTCTTCGCGTTATCCCACGCCCCGCCTGAATTCGCCATCATAACAGCCAGCACAAATCCTGTAACAGTAGCGCCCATAAGAAGCCCTCCGACCGCATTAATCCCTACCAGAAGCCCTACTGCAATAGGGGCTGTTATGGCTAAAAGTGACGGTATTACCATTTCTTGCTGCGCGGCTACTGTCGCGATATTCACGCAACGGCCGTAATCAGGTTTTGCCTTGCCTTCCATAAGTCCTGCGATTTCTTTAAACTGCCTTCTCACTTCTACAACAATCTTCGTTGCCGCCCTTCCAACCGCGGCCATCGTCATAGAACAGAACAAAAACGGAAGCATGCCTCCGATAAATAAGCCTATTAAAACGCTGGGATTCATAAGGCTAAAGTCCATTGTCTTGCCAAATAAATATACCTGGTCCCTGTAAGCCGCAATCAAAGCCAAAGCTGTCAACGCGGCTGAACCAATGGCAAAACCCTTACCGGTAGCAGCAGTTGTGTTTCCCAGCGCATCAAGCGCATCTGTCCTTTTTCTAACTTCAGGAGCGAGATGAGACATCTCAGCGTTTCCTCCCGCATTATCAGCGACAGGGCCATATGCGTCAGTTGCAAGAGTAATTCCGAGGGTAGAAAGCATGCCTACTGCTGAAATCGCTATTCCATACAATCCTGAATTAAAATTTGCAGCTCCGCCTGAAAGGAAATAACTTGCCATAATAGCAACGCAGACTACCAGAATAGGTATTGCAGTTGACATCATGCCAACCGCAATACCGCTTATAATAACTGTCGCAGGGCCGGTAATACTCGCGTCCGCAATTGTTTTAGTAGGCTTAAAAGTGCTCGATGTGTAATATTCTGTTGAAAGCCCAATCAAAACACCTGCTACAAGGCCTGATATGACTGACCAGTAAACCCCCATGTGCTGAGCGCCAAGGGTATATTTAACAAGAAAATACGACGCTATAGCAACAATAAAAGAACTTGCGAATACGCCTTTTCTTAAAGCAGCTAAAAGCACCGGCTGACTCGCATCCTCTTTACTCCTTACAAAAAATGTTCCTATAATAGAAGCTAAAACTCCTACTGCTGCCATGACCATTGGGACAGTAACGCCTGCTATTCCTAATCCGGCCGCAACTCCCAGCGCAGAAGTCGCGACAATAGAGCCTACATAAGATTCATAAAGATCCGCGCCCATGCCTGCTACGTCGCCCACGTTATCGCCTACATTATCCGCGATAACAGCAGGATTTCTTGGGTCATCTTCCGGTATTCCTGCCTCTATTTTTCCAACAAGATCAGCTCCTACGTCTGCTGCTTTTGTAAAAATACCTCCTCCGACGCGGGCAAAAAGCGCCTGAGAACTTGCGCCCATGCCGAAACAAAGCATCGTAGAAGTGATCGCGCCTATCTTATCTACGCCGGCAGGCAGAGGATGCGCTGAATAATACCAGTTTAAAAAATAATACCATATGCTAAGGTCTAAAAGGCCAAGCCCTACAACAGTAAGGCCCATTACAGCCCCGCTTGAAAACGCTACTCTGAGCCCTGAATTTAAACTCTTCATCGCCGCTGCTGCGGTCCTATTTGAAGACTGCGTAGCTATTGTCATTCCTATAAAACCGGAAAGTCCTGAAAAAAATCCTCCTGTCAAAAATGCGAAAGGCACGAATATAGGCAGGTATTTAAATAAAGATAACGCCAGAAGGATAAAAAATACCGCTATAAAAAATAAAGAGACCGCCATATATTGCCGCTTCAGGTACGCCTTAGCGCCTATCCTGACAGCAGCCGCAATCTCTTTCATTTTTTCATTTCCTTCGTCTTTCCTGAGTATTGACATTGCGAGATAAAACGCAAAACCCAGCGCCAATATTGAACCCACAGGTGCTAAAAATAACATCCACTCCTCCTT
>JAGVFL010000176.1 GCA_020057645.1 Candidatus Omnitrophota bacterium | reverse complement strand
GAATGGGGTTTTATAGGCGGTATAATTTTATTAACGCTGTATTATGTTCTGATTAGAAGGGCTTTTGAGATAGCCGGGAAGACAGACGACCCATGCGGAGTTCTTGCTGCGTGCGGCATGGCCGTGATAATAGGAATACAGGTGATCGTGAATATCAGCATGACAATGGGTTTTATGCCGGTCGTAGGGCTTCCTCTGCCGCTTGTAAGTTACGGCGGCTCGTCGCTTTTAGTTACCATGATAGCATTGGGCATTCTTGAGAGCATCGCAATCCACCGCTAATGTTACACTCTGACAATGTCAGAGTGTAACATTAAATAGGGAAGGTAGTAAGGATGTTAGACATATTAAGGCCGGGCAGATATATAAATAGCGAATGGAACGCAGTCCATAAAGAATGGACGGACAACGCTTTGAAAATAGCGCTTTCGTTTCCCGATGTTTACGAGATAGGCATGAGCCATCTTGGCATGAAGATTCTTTATGGAATATTAAACAGGGTTGAAGGCATAATCTGCGAAAGGGTTTTTGCCCCGTGGCCTGACATGGAAAAAAGATTAAGGGATAAAAAAGAAAGACTTTGTTCGCTAGAGTCGTCTCGCGCCTTGAGCGAATTTAATATCATAGGTTTCTCTCTTCAATATGAGATGAATTATCCGGATATTCTAAATGTGCTGGATTTGGGAGGCGTGCCGTTACATCGCAGGGAAAGAGGCGGCAGTGATCCTATTGTAATAGCCGGCGGGCCGTGCGCGTTCAACCCTGAACCGCTGGCAGATTTCATAGATGCGTTTGTGATCGGAGAGGCGGAAGAAGTAATATTAGAGATAGCGAAGTTGGTTAAAGATTTAAGGTTTAAAGTTGAAGGTTCCAGAAACGAAATACTTAAGGCGCTTGCCGAAATAAAAGGAATTTATGCGCCCGGGCATAATAGCGCGGTAAAAAAACGCATCGTTCAGGATTTAGACGGTTCTTATTTTCCGACGGACTTCCCTGTCCCGTACATACAGATCGTGCATGATAGAATCGGCATAGAGATAATGCGCGGATGCCCGCATGAATGCAAGTTCTGCCAGGCATGTAAAATCTTCCATCCTTTAAGAATTCGATCCGTAAAAAGGATCATGGAAATAGCCGAGGAATCCGTTAAGAACACGGGATATGAAGAGATATCTTTATTATCTCTTTCGTCGGGCGATTATCCTCATATTGAGGAGCTTGCCGGAAAGCTTGAAGAGAAATTCAAGCCGCTTGGCGTAAAGATATCGCTTCCGTCTTTGCGGGTAGGCACTTTTGAAGAGCGTAACGGCATGGACACGTTAAGAAGGGCGGGGCTCACCTTTGCCCCTGAGACAGGCAGCGAACGCCTGAGGCGCACTTTGAATAAGAAAATAACAAATGCCGAAATCATAGAGAAATCCAGGATTGCGCTAAATTCAGGATGGCGGAAAGTAAAACTTTATTTCATGGTAGGCCTTCCGGGCGAAACCTTTGAGGATATGGACGCAATCATAGACCTGGCAGGAAAAATAAAGAATGTGAATTTAAGCGTAAGCCCTTTCATACCAAAGCCGCATTCTGATTTTGAGAGGGAAGGAATGGAAAAGATGGAAACATTGAAAGAAAAACAGCGGTATTTGAGTTCAAGGCGAAATATAAAAATTAATTTCCATAGCCCGGAAACCGGCAGGATTGAGGCAATATTGGCCAGAGGCGATAAACGCATAGGGAAGGTTATATTGAGGGCGTGGGAAAAAGGTTTAAGGCTCCAGGCGTGGACGGAAAATTTTAATTATAATCTATGGGATCAGGCTTTTCTGGAAACAGGCGTCGACCCCGAAGTTTATTTAAAGAAAAAAGAAAAAGAAGAAGCTTTGCCGTGGGGGTTTATAGCGTAGGGGACGGTTTCAAACCGTCCCCTACTTGAATTTATACGTATTGTATTGTATACTTTGAATTAAACGCGGAGGCGTATATGCTAAAGTTATTAAAAAACATATCAATAGTTCCGAAGGGCTTAAGATACAAAACCATGATAGCTTTTTCCCTGATGTCGCTTATTCCGATATTGGTATGCGCCTGGCTTGTTATAACGTACATCTTTCCCAATATAAATTTATTTTTCGGGCTTTCTTTAGGCAATATAAGTTTTATATTGTTCATATCTATATTTATATCCCTGCTGGGGCTTTATATCACAAAAGAGATGATAGATCCTGTTATAAAGATGGCGGAAGATGCGAAGACAATAGCAAAAGGCGACGTGACAAAAAGCATAGATATAAACAGGGAAGACGAAGTCGGCGACCTGAGCAAATCCCTGAACATCATGACGCAGAAAATAAGAGAGAACATGGAGGAGCTGAAGGCCTATAGCGAGAAAACAAAGCTTATAAACCTGGAGATAAATAAAAAAGTCCTTGCGCTCTCAGGGCTTTTGCAGATAGGAAACCTTATTTCGTCTTCAAAAGAGCTGAATATCATCCTGGGTTTTATAATGCAGAAAGTGTCAGACGTAGAAAATAACGCCGTTTCATTATTGATGCTTATGGATGAAGGCTCGAAAGATTATGCCGCGGCGGCCAGCTGCAATATCGAAGAAAACAAATTGGCCGGACTGAAATTAAAACAGTCTGAAATGGCCTCCGATATTTTAGAAAAAAGACTCGGATTTAAAAATATTGCGGGCATTCCTGTAACGGCCGCCGGGAAATTATGCGGGATGCTTATAGTCGGAAATAACGAAGAAAATTTTATTTTTACGGATGATGAGAGAGAACTGCTGAAGGTATTTGCCAAGCAGATCTCGATAGCGGTAGAAAACGATATGCTTATCAGAAAATCAAAAGAGCTTGCCGTAAAAGATGAAGTGACGGGCCTGTATAATTATAATTATATGAAAACCAGGCTGGACGAGGAGATAAAAAGGGCTATCGCGTATCAGAGGCCATGCGGTTATCTTTTGATAGACATGGACGATTTTAAAAATTTTTATACAGCCCATGGCGAAGCAGAGACAAAAGGACTTTTAAAAAAGATCAGCGCTATCTTGCAGGGCTCTGTGACGGAAACTGACAGGTTAGGCCGCCTGCGCGATGATAAATTTGTAGTAATATTGCCGGAGAAAAATAAAAGACAATCTGCTCACATTGCAGAGGAGATAAGAAAGAAGATAGAGGATGGGCTTGGAAAGTCAGTCGGGTCTGATAAGAAGCTGACTGTCTCTATAGGCGTGAGCGAGAATCCCATAGACGGTTCTACGTCAGATGAGCTCATGGAAAAGGCAGATAGGCTTGTGCGCAACGCCAAAGTTCTCGGTAAAAATAGAGTGGTTGTTTAAATTGCTGCCCTGATAAGTTTACACTCTGACAATGTCAGAGTGTAACCTTATTTATCAGGAAGGAGTGAAAATGGCAATAGATTTGAATCAATTATTAAGAGATGCTGTGCAAAAAGGCGCTTCTGATTTACATTTAGGCGCAGGGGCTGCGCCGCAGATGAGACTGGATGGAAACCTTGTGCCTGTAAGCGGCGAGATGTTGGACGAAGCTTCGGCGAAGGGCCTTGTGTATTCTATTCTTACGGAAGAGCAGAAAGACAAGTTTAAAAGGGATAAAGAGCTGGATTTTGCATTTACGATACAAGGCCTGAGCAGGTTCAGGGTAAATGTATTTTTTCAAAGAGGATGCGTAGGCGCTGCTATCAGGGCGCTTCCTTTTAAGATAATGAGTTTTGAAGAATGCGGCCTTCCCGTAAACATAGTCCGGGATTTCTGCAATAGGCAAAAGGGGCTCGTGCTTGTCACGGGCGCTACCGGAAGCGGAAAATCCACAAGCCTTGCCTCGATGATAGACTATATAAATATGACGAGAGGCGGCCATATCATAACAATAGAGGATCCCATAGAATATGTGCATCTAAATAAAAAAGCCATAATAAACCAGAGAGAGGTCGGATCTGACACCCATTCATTTCTGCAGGGACTCAAGCATATGCTGAGAGAAGACCCCGACGTTATTCTGATAGGAGAAATGAGAGACCTGGAGACAATAGAAGCCGCGCTCGTGATTGCAGAGACGGGGCATCTTGTTTTTGCAACGCTTCATACCTCAGACAGCGCGCAGACAATAAACCGCATTATAGATGTATTTCCTTCAAGGCAGCAGGCGCAGGTAAGGACTCAGCTTTCTTTTGTATTAACAGGGGTTCTTTCCCAGCAGCTCTTGCCGCGCAAAAGCGGAAAAGGCAGGGTTCTCGCGGTAGAAGTTCTTGTCGCGAATAATGCGGTAAAAAGCCTAATAAGAGAATCAAAAATTCATCAAATGTACTCTGTTATTCAGACAGGCCAGAAGGATAACATGCAGACCATGAATCAGGCGCTTTTGGGGCTCTGCAAAAAAGGCGACATTTCAGAAGAAGAGGCGCTGGCGAGCACTACAGAGGCGCAGGACATGGAAAGGATGCTGCGTGGCAAATAGAATTAACCTGAAACAATTAGGCGAACTTTTAGCCGATAGGAACCTTATAACCAAAGATCAGCTTAAGCACGCCTTGGAAGTCCAGAAAGACAAGGGCGGACTGATAGGCCAGATTATGGTTGATTTAGGTTATGTGAGCGAAGAGGCAATTGCTCAGGCCATTATGGCTCAGTATGGTTTTCCGTATTTGCCGCTGGAAAATTATGAAATTGATACGGAAATCGTAAAGATAGTCCCTAAAAATGTTTCTATACAGTATTGCCTTATTCCGGTGGATAAGATAGGCTATAATCTTACGATAGCGATGGCTAATCCTTTGAATAGCCAGGCAGTAGAAGACATCGCGCTTCTGTCGGGTTTATGCGTGCAGCTTTTTGTAAGCACGGCAAGCGATATAAAAAAGGCGATAGAAAAATATTATAAATAACTATGTATTCTCTTAAAGAGCGATTAGTTGAATTATTGATAAACAATAAAGCCATATCAAAAGCCCAGCTGGATAAGGCATTGAACATCCAGAGGGAAAAGGGCGGCTCTCTCAAAAACATACTGGTTCAGTCCGGCTTCATAACGGAAAAAGATTTGATGTCAGTTCTTAGCCAGGGCCTTGGTATCCCGCCTATATCTCTGGCGCGTTTTAAAATAGACCAGGGGCTTTTAAAACTTATTCCGCGCGACATAGCGAATAAATATCAGATAATACCTGTTTCGAGAGTCGGCAACATGCTCACCGTTGCCATGGCGGATCCGTTGAACATATTCGCGATAGATGACCTCAGGTCCCTCACGGGCCTTGACATAGGCATTATTATCGCTTCTCAAAAAGAGGTTCAGGATGCAATGGATCAGTATTACGGAGAGAACACCCGCGAAGCAATAGAAGAATTAATGAAAGATTTAAAGACGCAGGAAATGGAGATCATCCAGGTAGGAGAGGCAGAGGAGAAAGTAGATTCTGAAAGGCTTTTCAGGCTGGTGGAAGAAGCGCCTGTCGTGAAATTGACAAACATGATTTTAGAAAATGGGATAAGGGCCAAGTCCAGCGATATACTTATAGAACCTATGGAAAATTCAGTGCGCGTCAGATACAGGGTGGACGGGGCATTAAAGGAGGCGGAATCGCTTCCGAAAAATATGCACGAATCCGTTGTTTCGAGAATAAAGGTCATGTCCGAGCTGAACATCGCTGAGCGCCGGCTTCCTCAAGACGGCAGGTTCAGGTTGCAGATAAATAATAACAACATAGATTTCAGGGTGAGCATTCTCCCTTCAAGCAAAGGCGAAAAAGTAGCGCTGAGGGTTCTGGATAAATCCCAGGGGATATTGGATATCGGTAAATTAGGATTCAGCGGGGACGATTTAGATAAGCTGAAAAAATGCGTCTCCAGGCCTCACGGTATGATACTTGTCTGCGGCCCGACGGGAAGCGGAAAGACCACGACGCTCTATTCCCTGATTAAATACATCCATACGCCTGAGAAAAATATCATAACCGTCGAAGACCCTATTGAATACCAGATAGAAGGCATTAATCAGGTCACGGCCAGGCCGGAGACAGGCCTTACTTTTGCGAGCGCCCTAAGATCAATACTGAGGCAGGATCCGGACGTGATAATGATAGGAGAAATAAGAGATTTTGATACAGTCGACATAGCTATAAAATCCGCCCTTACGGGCCATCTGGTATTGAGCACGCTTCATACGACTACCGCTCCCGGCTCAGTGGTGCGTCTAGTGAATATGGGCTGCGAGCCTTTTTTAATAAGCGCGTCGCTTATCGCAATAGTCGCTCAAAGGCTCATACGAAAATTGTGCCTTAAATGCAGGGAGGTTTATAAACCCGGCGAGGTCTTGTGCTCAAAGCTTGGGATTAATGTCAAAAAGACAAAAGACATTTCATTTTATAGAGCAAAAGGATGCGGCGCTTGTTTGAATACAGGGTATTCGGGCAGGGTGGGCATATGCGAAGTGCTTCCGATCACGCCTGCCATAAGGGATCTTGTTTTGAGACGCGCCAGAGAAAATGAAGTAAAGCAAGCCGCCCGCAATGAAGGCATGAGGACATTGCGCGAAGACGGTATTTTAAAAGTTCTGGCAGGCCTCACCAGCCTGGAAGAAATATTGCGCGTGACAGTAGCGGACGAATAAAAATATATGGCTAAATCTTTAAAAGACAGATTAACGCAGGCGCTGATAGACAGTAAGCTTATTACGGAAAAAGATCTTGAGAGAGCCAGAAATCTCCAGATTAAAGACGGCGGCGGAAGTCTCGGCAGGATACTTGTTAAAGAGGGCATATTGAGCGAAAAAGATCTGATGTCCGCGATGAGCAAGGAGCTCAGCATGCCCGCCATTGATCTTTCAAAGTATAAAGTGGATGAAGATTGCGTCAATCTGATACCCGAAGCAATGGCAAGGCAATACAGGGTTATCCCCATATGCAGGTTTACCAATACGCTGATAGTCGCCATGGCAGATCCATTGAACATATTTGCGGTAGACGACCTGAAGGCGCTTACAAAATTTAAGATAGAGCCTGTGCTCGGCACTGAAACCGGCATACTGGATGCCATAGACAGGTTTTACAATTCAGAAGACAGGTCTTTGTCGGACGCTATTAAAAATGCGGAAGATTCTAATCTTGAGGTTATAAGCATAGCGAAGGAGGAATTTGACATCAGCGAGGCTGTGCTTGAAGGGGAGACGCCGCCTATTGTTAAAATGGTGAATTTAATAATACAGGAAGCTCTAAGAAAAAGAGCTTCTGATATTCACGTTGAATCCGAAGAAGATTATCTTCGCGTAAGATACAGGATCGACGGAAACCTGCAGGAGGCTTTGAAAATACCAAAGAAGAATCAGAATGCCGTGCTCGCAAGATTAAAGATTATGTCAGGTATGGATATCACTGAATCAAGAATGCCGCAGGATGGCAGGTTTAAGATAAGACTGCAAAAAAAAGAGGTGGACTTCAGGGTGTCTATGCTGCCGACCGCTTTCGGAGGCAAGGTGGTTTTAAGGGCGCTTGATAAAGCTAACCTTTCAATGGGCCTTGACGCGCTTGGTTTTTCCAGCGATACCCTCGCGAGGTTTAAAGAGGCAATAGCAAAGCCTTTTGGCATGATACTCGTGACAGGCCCTACAGGTAGCGGAAAATCTACGACTCTTTATTCAGTGATAAATCAGATGAATACGCCTGATAAGAGTATTATAACCATTGAAGATCCGGTTGAATATCAGGTGGAAGGCATAACGCAGATACAGGCAAATTCTGACATAGGGCTGACCTTTGCAAACGGGCTGCGGTCATTATTAAGGCAAAGTCCTGACATAATAATGATAGGCGAGATAAGGGATTCTGAGACCGCGGATATCGCGATAAAGGCGTCTCTTACGGGACAATTGGTGTTAAGCACGCTTCATACGAATGACGCGCCTACCGCTATTTCCAGGCTTATTGATATGGGAGTAGAGCCTTTTCTGATAGCGAGTTCTATCGTGCTTGTGGCTGCGCAGAGGCTATGCAGAGTAATATGTAAATTCTGCAAGGGCAAAGGCTGCAATAAGTGCAATTCAACAGGTTATTTAGGAAGGATAGCCATACTTGAGGCGCTGGCAGTGGACGATAAGATTCGAGAGATGATAATAGAAAACGTTTCTGTGGACGACATAAGAAATTACGCTGTCTCAAAGGGCATGAAGACGCTCCGCGACGATGGTATGGAAAAATATAAGAACGGCGTAACTACCATGGAAGAGGTTGTGCGGGTAACAACGGAGGAGTAGCGAAGCGAGCCCCTCGACGTTACTCGAGGCAGGCTCCGCGAGCTTCGCGCAATATTATGCCGACATTTAAATATACAGCAAAAGAGGCCGGCGGCAAGACAGTAAGCGGGATTCTGGAATATTCAGACAAGGAGCTTCTGATAGACGCGCTCCGCAAAAAAGACCTTGTTATAATTTCCATAGAAGAAACCGCAAAGAGAAGGATCATGTCTTTAGGCGGCAAGGTAAAGCTGGATGAGATAGTTATATTTTCCAGGCAGCTTGCCACCATGGTAGATAGCGGTATACCCCTGGTTCAGGCCCTGGATATTTTATGCGAACAGATAGAAACGCCTGTCTTTAAAAATATCCTGGCAAAGGTAAAAGATGACGTAGAGACAGGCTCAAGCCTTTCCGATGCGCTCGCGAGGCACCCCGCGGTTTTTTCAACTCTTTATATAAATATGGTACGGGCAGGCGAATCGAGCGGCGCGCTGGACGATATCCTGGACAGGCTCGCGGCGTATCTTGAAAAATCAAGCATGCTGCAGAGAAAAGTAAAATCCAGTCTTGTCTACCCGGCTGTCGTAATATCAATGGCCATCCTTATAACGCTTGTCATGCTTATAAAGGTCATTCCGACTTTTAAAGGCATATTTACAATGCTGGGCGGGACGCTGCCTTTGCCTACGAGAATCCTGATCCTTGTAAGCGATACCATAAGAGAGATGTTTTTATATGTGGTGGCAGTGATTATCGCCATTGTATTTGCGTTAAAAAAGTACATGAGGACTCCTCAGGGAAAGGAAAACTTTGACAAAACACTTCTTCGCTTGCCTATCTTGGGAGGTCTTTTCAGAAAAGTGGCTGTCGCAAAATTTTCAAGGACGCTCGCGACGCTTGTTAAAAGCGGCGTGCCGATACTCGTTTCATTGGAAATAGTGGGTAAAACCGCGGGGAATGCCGTTATAGAAAAGGCAGTGGAGTCTGTGCGCAACGGCATAAAAGAAGGCGAGAACATAGCAGACCCTCTGGCCAAGAGCGGCGCTTTTCCTCCGATGGTAGTCAGAATGATCAAGGTAGGAGAGCAGACAGGCGAACTCGAAAAAATGCTCACTAAAATAGCTGATTTTTATGAAGACCAGGTAGACGCTGCTGTAAGCGGCCTCACCAGCCTTATAGAACCTTTGATTATAGCTTTCCTCGGCATAGTGATAGGCGGTATAGTAATTGCCATGTTCTTGCCTGTATTCAAACTTACGGAAATCATCGCTCACTAGCTTTCCTGTCATCCCAAAATGATAATGTCCTATTATGCCAATTTAGAAATGTCCTATTCTAAAGATGCTATAATGCACTCTTTACAAGGAGGTCATTATGGCTG